>DASSGE010000281.1:0-13724 GCA_035693605.1 Binatia bacterium | reverse complement strand
CACGAAGGAAACAAGGGGTTCAGAAAAATTTATTCCGAACTTCGTGCTCTTCGTGCCTTGGTGTGAATGCGACTATTCCAATCTTACGGCTTTAGCGTGCGATGCTTTTGAAGAAGCCTGACTTTTCCATCTCGTTGTAGAAGGTTGGATCGATGAATTCCTCCGGCTTGGCCTCGCGCGCTTTGGGATCCTTTTCGCCGAGCTGCGCTAAAATTGTTTCTACGGCTTTGTAGGGCAAATGCGGCGGCCGTTCGATAAACGTTGTTGCGAAGCCGTAGGCCGATTCCAAGCCTTCGCGATCGTCGGTCTTGGTGTATTTGCCGATTACTTTCATAGTGAACTCTTTGTCGCGGTAAAGCCGCTCGACGCCTTCGCTATAGGCCATCATGAAGCGGCGCACGGTCTGCGAATCTTTTTTGATAAATGATCGGGTCGAAACAAGACTGACGGTGGGATAGTCAAGACCGACTTTCTTGAAGTCGGTGAGCAGCTGAAAGCCGGCTTTGGCTGCACGGTAATTGGCCGGCGACGACAGCACGCCGCCCTGCACGCTGCCGCCGACCATGGCGGCGACGATCTGCGGCTGGCCGCCCATCTGCAAGACTTTAATATCGCGATCGGGCTCCATGCCCCATTTCTTGATTAAGTAGCGAATCGAAAAATCGGTGGAAGAGCCGTACGTCGTAATGCCAATGGCTTTGCCCTTGAAATCCTCAGGCCGTTTGATCGACGGATGAACGTAGACGTAGAACGAAGGGACGTTGACCAGCCCACCGATGATGACAATATCGCCGCCGGCCAGAGTGGCATTGACCACCGTGCCCCCGGCCAGAGCCACGGGGAACTCGCCGGCGATGACCGCTTGCGCTACTTTAGTCCCGCTGGCGACGTAGACCGGGTCAACGTACAAGCCGTGTTTTTCAAAAATGCCTGCCTCTTTGGTCACGAAGAACGATGATTGCGTCGCGCTGACGGCGCTGTAGGCTACGGCGATTCGCTTGGTTTGTGCGGTCGCGGTGTCGCCGACGCCCAGTAATAGAAACAGCACGAACGGTAGTAAATTTGTCTTCATCGCAAGCTCCTGCAATCGGCTATCGATTGCGCTGTTTTTAGCACTTTCATTGACGAGTCGCTACTCGCGATCTGGCATTGACAAGCTTCGGCGAGCGACATTATATGAGCCGAGTTTTTCAATATCGCTAACACGGAGTCACTGATGAATGCGAAAATAGCGGCGATTCAAATCGAGAGTGAATGTTGGAACATGCGGGTGATCGGCCACCATGATTTGGATGGACATGGCGACGGTATGCAACTGGTCAAACACGGTCGCTATATCTATCTCGCCCACCTTGGCACTTCGCCCATGGCATTGAGCATACTCGACGTCGCTGATCCGACGGACCCGCGGTTAATTACCCAGTTGCCCCACGCGGAGAACACCCACGCACATAAGGTGCAGATCGTCGGCGATATTCTGATTCAAAACCAGGAACGCCCGTACTTCGACAAATCGGTTCCCGCCAGTGTCCCCAACGAGGCGGGCATCAAGGTCTATTCCATCGAGAACCCGACCCAGCCGCGCGAGATCGGTTATTTGAAACTGCCGGGCAAGGGCGTGCATCGCATGTGGTTCAGCGACGGTCAATATGCCCATGTCGGCGCCTATCTGCCGGGTATCGAGGAACGGGCCTACCTGATTGCGGATATTTCCAATCCGACCAGTCCTAAAGAAGCTGGGCGCTGGTGGATTCCCGGTACCAAAGAAGGCGAAACGGCGCCGTCCGACTGGACGCCGTTTGCCGGTGAACATTTTTATGTCCATGGCGCGATTCCTCATGGCGACCGTTCCTACGTGGCGCTGGTCGACGCCGGCATGGCGATCCTCGACATTTCGAACATCAGTAAGCCCAAGCTTATCAGCCATATCGATTGGAGCCCGCCCTTTGGTGGCTACGCGCATACGACGTTGCCGTTGCCGGGACGAAAACTGGTCGTCGCCGTGGATGAATCGGTTAAGTATGACTGCAACGAAGGCGAGAAGCGGGTTTGGCTCATCGACGTCCGCGAAGAAAGAAATCCAGTAATCGTCAGCACCTGCCCAGTGCCGCAGGGCGATTTTTGTAGCCGCGGCCTGCGCTTCGGTCCGCACAACGTGCACGAAAATCGCCCGGGTTCGTTTCAGAGTGAAAATATTATTTTCGTCACCTACTATAACGCCGGCCTGCGCGTGTTCGATATCCGCAACCAATACCGGCCGGAAGAAGTTGGCTACTTCATCCCGCCGGCGCCGGCAGGACAGAAGGCGCCGATGTTCAACGATCTGTATGTCGATACCGATGGTCTCATTTACGTCACCGACCGGATCAAGGGAGGGTTGTATGTCTTGGAGTACACCGGCCCGCAAATTGTTTAATCGCAAAGTCGGCAAATCGCGAAATGATAAACACCTTGGTCTCGGTCCACGACAGAGCGAACGAATCGCTGGCTGGAAAAATTTCAAACTTCGGCCGCAGCCCAAGCGCTACGTTCAATCTCGACGTCGCTTCCTCACTAGAGCGTGGGCCTAGGGCACTGGTTCGCCGCCAGCTAGTTCACGCACTAAGCTGCCGGTTGGAAATAAATGCCGTTGACATAAAAATTTACGATGACAAAGTAGCGCCGTTAGAGTTGAGCGATATCTAAATGGGCTTTGTGCTGGTTAAGGAGGTTAACCATGGTAAAAAATCTGATCTTCCGAATCTGGCTACTAGTGATTATGGCGGTTAGTGCTTGGGGCACTGCCGTGCAGGCGGCGCCACTCGACGATTTAATTGCGGGGGCGAAAAAGGAGGGCACGATCGAGTTTTATGGGCCCTCTACCCTCGGTCCGGAGGGCGCCCAGGCGATCGTTTCCCTGTTTAACAAAAAGTACGGGTTAAACATCAAGGTGAATTTTACCCCGTCCGGTAACATGACGCGGGATACCGCGAAGGTCGTTGGTCTCTCGGCGTCAGGACAGCCGCCGGAATGGGACATCATGGTCGTCACCGATGCACATCATGGCTCGCTGTGGCTGCGAAAGTTGCAGAAGCCCTTTGATTACACCAGCATCGGTGTCGACAAGCAGCGCATCGAATATGACAGCGGCACTGTTTCAGTGGCAAACCAGTTTGCCCTGCCAACGTATAATACGAAGTTAGTGGCAGCGAAGGACGTGCCGCAAAAATGGGAAGACCTGCTCGATCCAAAATGGAAGGGTAAGCTCGGGGTTATCAACTCGACGCATCATTTCGGACGGCTTGCCGCAGGCGCCTGGGGCGACGAAAAGACCCTCGATTTTGTCAGAAAACTGGCCGCGCAAAAACCGCTGTTAACCCGTGCTGGAGAGATGGCTCAGCGATTGATCCTGGGCGAAGTGTTAGTTTCAGCGACGCTGCAGGACAGCCAACTGCACGAGGCCAAAGAGTCCGGTGCACCGTTGGCATTTGCCGAGAAGGTTTCTCCGGTGGTCTCGCCCGAATATCACGTTGGCGTGATCAAAAACGCGCCGCACCCAAACGTCGGTCATCTGATGGTGGCGTTCATGGCTTCCTCGGAGGTTCAACCTGCGTGGCTTAAATATACCGGTCACACTTCCGCATATGTGCCGGGAACCGCGGCATACAAATTCGTCCAGGGTAAGCAGGTGATCTACATGAAACAAGACCAGGCCGATAAAGTGGACAAAATCTCGCGGCAAATTGGCAAGATTCTCGGCTTCGATTGAGAACCTGCCGCCCGGGTATGCCGTAAGGAGAGGTATGAAAGTCGAATCCCGCACTGAAACCACCGGACCCTTCTGGGAAGGATCGAGCCGTTTCCTGCCCCAGGGGATGGCGGTGTTCGCCACGGGGCTTTCGGGCTTTTTGTTGCTGCTGATTGGGTTACCGGTGTTGATGGTGATCCTAATGAGTCTGCGCACCGGCTTTCCAGGCGAGACCGTTCCTTTCACGTTAGAAAATTTTTCTTCAGTGTACTCGGAACCGCGAACCTACGAGGTTTTGTTGAATACGCTGTACTTCGCGGTCTCGAGTGTGTCGATCACCCTGCTGATCACGGTGCCGCTCGTGTGGATTCTCATGCGGACGGACATACCGTTCAAAAAAACCATTTACGTTTTGCTGACGATCGGCATCCTCATTCCGGTCTTTCTCCGGACGATTGCATGGATCTTACTGCTCAGTCCGAGGATTGGCCTGATCAACAAATGGCTGCAACAACTCTTTGCGCTAAGCGAGGCGCCATTCAATCTGTACAGCGTCGCCGGCATGGCCTTCGTCCAAGGCATATCGTTTGTTCCCGGCGCGTTCTTCATGTTGGCTGCTGCCTATCGATCGATGGACCCTTCGTTGGAAGAAGCGGCCTATACTTCCGGGGTCGGCAAGCTGCGCACATTTCTGAAAATCAATATTCCAATCACCCTGCCGGCCATTGCCGGCGTAATGGTGTACTTGTTTATGACCGCCATCGCGGTCTTTGAGGTACCCGCCATCATCGGTCTGCCGGCGCGTATTCACGTTCTTAGCTCGCTGATTTTTACCTCGACAACCCCGTCCACCGGCTTGCCGGATTACGGCATGGCGGGTGCTTATGGCGCGATCATGCTATTGCTAGGGCTTCTACTCGCGTATCTGTATGTTCGACTGGTCAAGCAGGGCAAAAAATATACGGTGATCACCGGACGAGGGTATCGCCCGCGGGAGATTTCTCTAGGCCGCTGGAGATGGCCGGCGCTGGCATTTGTTTTCTTCTATTTATGCATCGAAGTTTTTGTTCCATTTGCCGTGCTGATGTGGGCCTCGGTCTTGCCCTACCTGCAATTGCCGAGCGCAGACGCATTCGCCAACATGACGCTCAAACACTACCGAGAGATTCCGCAGCATGTCGGTCCGCAGCCGTTTATCAATACCTTGATATTGATGGTGGCCGTGCCAACGTTGACGATGATTCTCAGCGTGCTGGTTTCCTGGGTAGTGATTCGTACGCAAGTTTCGTTTCGCGGTTTGCTCGACACTCTGGCATTCATTCCCCACGCGGTGCCGGGAATCTTGATGGCAGTGGGCTTGGCGTATTTGGGCTTGGCCTATCGCGATATTTTCCCGATCTATGGCACGGTCCTGATCATTATCGTCGCTCACACCATTAATTGGATCGCCTACGGTACGCGCACGACCAACAGCGTCATGATCCAAGTCCATCGCGAGCTGGAAGAGGCGGGCAGAGTCGCCGGCGCGTCGTCGTCGCGGGTGTTGTGGAAGATTGTGTTGCCGTTAATTGCTGCGGGCGTGCTCAACAGCTGGGTTTGGATCGGCATGTTGTCGTATCGCGAGGTGACGATGGCGTTGACGCTCTACACACGCGGTAACGTCGTGATTTCGACAGTAGTGTGGCAATTCTGGGGCAGCGGCTGGGTGCCGCAAGTGGCAGCCTTGGGCGTAATTTTAATTCTTTTCGCGGCGGTGGTGGTCGGCGCGGTCCGTTTGGTGCTGTCGCGCATCGGCGAGATCGGCGCGGCATCATGAAGCCGCGATTCCAAGTACCAGATTCCAAATAGCCCGGAGCAGTGGTGTTTCTGAAATATGAAATGGGACTTTCCGAGCATAGCGAGGACGGGTGAGCACCAGTGATTAGCATTCGGGCTTTGCAAAAATCGTTTCGTGCCCAGCACGGGCGCGTTGACGCGCTCCGGTCGATCGACTTGGAAGTCGCCGAGGGCGAGTTCTGCGTGTTACTTGGGCCCAGCGGTTGCGGTAAGACGACGACCTTGCGCTGCGTCGCGGGATTGGAGCGGCCAGACGCTGGCGAGATTGAGATCGCCGGTAGGCTGGTCAATTCTCCGGCGCGGCGAGTCTATGTGCCGACGGAGCGGCGCGAGCTCGGCATGGTATTCCAATCCTATGCCATCTGGCCGCACATGAACGTGTTTCAAAACGTTGCGTTTCCGTTAACCCAAGGGCGCGCGCGCTACTCCAAAACCGACGTTGCCGAGCGCGTCGAGAAAGCGCTCAAGCGCGTGCAGCTCGACGGCCTCGGTGAACGGCCGGCGACAGACTTGAGCGGCGGCCAGCAGCAGCGCGTGGCGATGGCGCGGGCGATGGTCACCGAGCCGAAGATTCTACTGATGGACGAACCGCTCAGCAATCTCGACGCGCGCTTGCGCGAACAGATGCGCGTGGAGCTAAGAAAAATCACCAAGTCGATCGGCGTGACCACGCTCTACGTGACCCACGACCAAGCCGAGGCCTTGAGCTTGGGCGATCGCGTCTGTGTGATGAACGCCGGCGAGATTCTCCAAATCGCGCCGCCGCACGATATTTACGAAAAACCTGCGAGTCTCTTTGTCGCTCAGTTCGTCGGCGAAATGAATTTCGTCGACGGTACGGCGCGGGCTAAGGACCTTATAGATTCGCCCTTCGGCGCGATCGCCGCGGCCATGCCGGAGGGTATCAGTCCCGGCTCAGCCGTGACCCTGGCGATCCGACCCGAGCACGTACTCATCGCCGCGGCGTCGAATGACGGCGTCGCCAATACCATTGGCAAAGTGACCAGCAAGAATTATCTTGGCGACGCCGCGCTACTGGAAGTGGAAGTGAACGGAGTGATGCTGCTCGCAAAAATAGCCGGCGACACAAAGTTATGCGTGGGCCAGCAGGCTATCGTTGATTTGCCGGCGCAACGCTGGCAGGTTTTTGCGCAAGCACGTTAAGGTAACTGCAGCGACGCGGCGGGCGACGAAATCGGAGAATCGTGTCTCGGGTATTTATTCGACGTCTGCTGTGCATTCGCGGGCCAGTTTTCGGAAATTTTGCGGCTGATCAGCATTATAGGCACAGCCAACTCGTCGCGAATTGTTCGATCACTCCACAATCTTTATTGCTCCACTGTTACGATTCTTGCAGTCACCCAGCGTCTGTGACATAGCATTCCAATCTCGAGTTAAAAAGGAACTCACATGGCAACTTTTACGGCGAAGCCGGTCGATCATTTATTGCGCGCGAAGTCGGTGGCGATTATCGGCGCGTCGCAAAAAGGTGCTTGGCCCCAGGGAATTTATCGCAATTTGAAGGGGGCAAAGTTTCCTGGCGGTGTTTATCTGATCAACCCCAATTACCAAGAGCTTTACGGCGACAAATGCTATCCCAACCTCGCGGCATGCCCGAAAGTTCCCGATGAATTGTTGATATTGATTCCCACCCGCGCCGTGCTCGGCGTGCTCGAAGAAGCCGCTAAGCTGGGCACGCGGTCGGCGACGATCTACACCGCCGGTTTCGGCGAAGGCGATGACGCCAAGGGCAAAGAGCGGGCGCAGCAGATGCGCGATCTATGCGATAAGACCGGCATGGTGATCTGCGGTCCCAATTGCATGGGTTCTTACTCTGTCGCCGAAGGCTTGTGGACCTTCCCAACCGCGACGCCGCTGCTCAAGAAGGGACCGGTGGGGTTAATTTTTCAGAGCGGCGGTTCCCTCGGCAACTGGATCAAAGGCGCCACCGAGCGCGGCATCGGATTTAGCTACGCGATCTCGAGCGGCAACGAAGTGAGTTTGGATCTGGTCGATTACCTGTCCTTCCTAATTGACGACGCCGCGACCAAAGTGATCACGCTCATGGTCGAGGGCATTCGCCGGCCCAATGAATTCATGGCAGAAGCTGAGCGCGCGTTACAAAAAGGCAAACCAATTCTTGCCGTGAAACTCGGTCGCTCGGAAATGGGTAAACGCCAAGCGATTTCGCACACCGGTTCACTCGCCGGCGCCGACGAAGTGTTCGACGCGATGTGCAAGCGCTTGGGCATCATTCGCTGCCCGACCTTGGAAGACATGACCGAGATGACCCTCGCGTTCATGCCGGGCAGATTTCCCACGGGTAGCCGGGCCGCGATCGTCGTCAACTCCGGCGGTATGAAGGGGTTGATCTGCGATCATTGCGATGAGCTGAACACCAACCTGGCGCAGTTGAGCGACAAGACCAAGGAAGCGGTGCGGCCGCTGATTCCGCCGGAGTTGGCGGTCGAGAATCCGCTCGAGTGCGGCGTCGCCGGCTTCGGCGACGAAGCGGGTTTCATCAACATCGTTAAGCTTCACGCCGAAGATCCCGGCGTCGATCTGATGGCGATCCACGGCGAACTGCCGCGCGGCCAGACCAGAAGCGCCGGATTGTTCAAAAGCGTTCTTGAAGCCACCGACAAGCCGGTGCTGGCGTTCGGCCGTTCGACCTACAGTTGCACGGACGAGAGCCGCGCATTTCAGGAAGAAGCCGGCATGCCGTTCTTGCAGGCGATCAAGCCGACGCTGCGCGCGTTGGCCGGCTTGGGTATGTACGGCGAGCGCAGAATTGCCGGGGTTCCACCTTTGCCGGCGGCCAATGGCAACCCGGCCGTGCTCGACGGCGATATGTTGAATAAGCTTTTGCAAAGCAAAGGCATCGGTTTACCCAAGCAAGCGGTGGCGGACTCGGCGGCCGACGCTGCGGCGCAAGCGCAAGCGATCGGCTTCCCGGTGGCGCTGAAATTAATCGCCGCCGATGTCGTGCACAAGACAGAATCCGGCGCGGTGGTGCTCGGTTTGAAGAGCGCCGACGAAGTGCAGGCAGAGGGACA
Source organism: Binatia bacterium (assembly GCA_035693605.1). Lineage (GTDB taxonomy): Bacteria > Desulfobacterota > Binatia > UBA9968 > UBA9968 > DP-20. The sequence goes on along the minus strand of DASSGE010000281.1, from coordinate 5,105 downwards.
GAAACTTCTATCTAGGACTTCAGGCAAAGCGCAATTGCTCATCCAAGAAATGGTGCAGGGCACTGAAGTGCTCATCGGCGCGCGCACCGATCCGCAGTACGGGCCATTCCTGATGGTTGGTCTCGGCGGTATCTTCGTCGAAGTTCTTAAGGACGTATCGATTCGCTTGCTGCCGGTGGATGAGACAGAAGCGCGCGTGATGTTGAAAGAATTGCGCGGCTACAAAGTTCTCGAAGGCGTGCGCGGCCAGGGACCGCGGGATGTCGATGCGCTGGTGAAGGCGATGGTCGGATTGTCGGAGATTTTCGCGGCGCACAGAAATTCTCTGTCGGACATGGAGATCAACCCGATCATGGTGCGCGCCCAGGGCGGCGGCGCGGCGGCGGTGGATGTGCGGTTGGTGCGGAAGTAGGCGCGCGGGCCGTCCACTCGTGTCGCGGCTAGCATGTCCGTGTTACCTTATTTCAATTTCTTCAGAAATCCTTCTTCCTCAATCGCTTTGATCAAACTCGGATCAACCATCGACGCGGCGTCGTATTTCAAAACCTCGGGACGGGTGCGGCCCATCTCGTTCAAGATCGTTTTCATGCCTTCCAACGTTGGATAGGGCAGGTCGGGGACTGCGCCTTTGACATAAGTATAGGCACTGTCTAGGGCGGTCAGGTCGGTCTTGGCGTACTTTTTCAAGATCGCTAGGGTCTGCGGTTTGTTGTTCTTGAAAAAATGAATCGACTCGACCGTGGCGCGGCCGAAGCGCAGCATGACGTCGCGTCGTTCTTTGAGCAGCTTCTGGCTGCTGATCAATCCGCTGTGCGGGTAAGGTATTTTTTTGCTGGCCAGATCGGTTATGACCTTCAACCCAATCTTCTCCGCCTCTTCGCGCTCCGTCGAGCCGATAATCGTAAAGTCGGCCTGTTTCTGCTGCATCATGATCAAACGTAAATTGGTCGCGCCGACGACGCGCAGGTTGACGTCCTTGTCGGGATCGAGGCCAATACTTTTGAGGCCGAGACGAATCGCGAAATCGGCTGAAGTCGCGGCGGTGTGATTGGCGCCGGTTTTTCCTTTAAGCTCTTCGATGCTTTTGATGTTCGGTTGAGCGACCAGGTAATAGGGCAAAATAACTTCGAACCCCATAATCATGCTGGCGTCGGCGCCGCGCACTTTGGCGCTGGCGACCGCGGGGCCGGTGCCGGCGACGACATGGAGTTCGCCGGCGAATAGTGACATGAGGGCTTTGGGCGTCCCTTCGATGTAGATGACGTTGACGTCAAGTCCATGTTTCTTAAAGATGCCTGCGTCTTTGGCAATCCAAAGAACCGACGATGACCCGGCATTGGGCGAAATGTATGCGAAGTTGAGTTTATCCTGAGCCGGAGCGGATGACGAGGCTGCGGCGGTTAACAACGCAGCGAGTTGAATCAACAATTTCATTCGACGCATAGGCATTTATGTCCTTTCGCGATTGAGTGACGGGAGAATAGCGGAAAGCTGCGATCGGCGCTACTTGGTGACGAGGCGATTGGAGAGCTCGTCCTGATCGTCGGCCTGGCGGGGAAAATGAGCTGCTAGGATATCGCCGCAGCGCCCGATGGCGTTACAAAAGGCATCGCACGCCTGACCGGATTTGATGCCCGCCGTAATCATGTGGACGATTTCATCCCAGGTACCGGCGCTGACTTTTTGATTAATGCCGCGATCGGCAAGAACCTCTACGCGATGCTCGAGCAAGGAGACCAGGATCAATATTCCGGTATGCTCCTTGGTGTAGTGCAGGCCTTGTTCGGCGAACGACGCGAGACTAAGGGCGTGAACCGCTTCAGTGACGCGGCTTGTCGGCGCCAGGAGCCGCTTCACTTCGGGAATTCGGCCAAGTAAGAAACCGCTCAGCGCGCCGAATGCTGGCCAAAGCTGAAAGTAAGGCGAGCCCCACGGATCACTCCAGAACCATTCGATGACCATGCCAGCGAAGAGTCCGGTGACTAGGCCAAGCAGCTCGATTTCAGTGTAGCGCGCCGCCGATGTAACAATCATCGGCACGACCTCGCCGGCGGTCTTGGACTCGGCCGCAGCTACGGCATCGCGGATGCGTTCTTTTTCTTTTTCACTAAAAAAGGTCTCGGCTTTCATTTTTATTACCAGCTATCCGATGAGCCGCCGCCGCCAAAGCCACCACCGCCGCCGCTGAATCCACCCCCGCCAAATCCGCCGCCGCCTGAAAATCCGCCGCCGCCCCAAGCGCCGGGCCCGCCGAAAATTGTTGGCCCGTGGCGCCGCCCGCGTGTGGCCCACATGCCACTGCGTTGACGGTTGGAGTTGGCGGAGAACGCCATTAAACCTAGAACCGCAAATGTGATAGCGAGCATCACAGGGAAGCTCAAGTTGCCGCGGCCTTGATCTTTTTTCAGCGCCGATTCAGGCAGCGGTTCGTTGCGAATGACTTTGTCGACAGCGGCGATGCCGGCGACAATACCGCCGCCGTAATCTTGTCGGCGGAAGTAAGGCACGATGTGGTCGGCGGTGATACGTTTGGCGATGGCATCGGGCAGGACGCCTTCAAGACCATAGCCGACTTCAAGACGGAGTCTGCGGTCTTTGACCGCAACTACTAAAATGACCCCATTATCGAAACCTTTTTTGCCGATCTTCCAAGTTTCGGCGACGCGAATGCTGAAGCCTTCGATGTCTTCGCCGTCAAGTGTCGGAACCGCAAGCACCGCGACCTGGTGACCGGTGTCGCGCTCGAGCTGAGCGAGTTGTGTTTCCAACGCTGCCGCTTGATTCTGTGACATCACGTTCGCGTAATCGTTTACCCGCCCGCGCAGCTGCGGCACGTCGAGGGCGGCGCTAACCGAGCCGATCGTTAATAAGAAAAATATAATCAAGGCTTGGCGATAGCGCTGCGTAACTGAGGCACATCGCCATTCGGCAGTTAAACTAAGAGCGTCGTTCAGAGAATTACCTCGCGCGCTCGCCAAGGCGCGTCAGCTAAAACTTCACCTGCGGCGGTTTCTGGGCAGCTTCATCGGCACTGAAGTTTTCGCGCACTTTCATGCCGAGTAAATACTGTGCGGTGATATTCGTCGGGAAAAAGCGGACCTTTTTATTATACTCGACCACCGACTTGTTGTAGCGGCCACGGGCGACAGCGACGCGGTTTTCCGTGCCTTCGAGTTGAGCTTGGAGGTCGCGGAAGTTCTGATTGGCTTTGAGATCGGGATATTGTTCGGCAACGACCAGGAGGCGCGACAGCGCGCCTGAAAGATTACGTTGGGCGTCTTCGAATTTCTTGAACATTGCCGGATCGCTGAGCGCTTGCGCGTCAAGCTTGATCGACGTCGCAGCGCTGCGCGCTTCGATGACTTTTTGCAGAGTCTCCTGTTCGAAATTCGCCGCGCCCTTTACCGTCGCTACCAGATTCGGGATCAAATCGGCGCGGCGCTGGTACTGATTCTGTACTTCGGCCCAGGCGCCTTTGACCTCTTCATCAAGCCCTTGGAGTTCGTTATAGCCGCAGCCAGACCCGGCCACGACGGCGATCAGGCTTAAAGCAACGACGTAATTGGCCCGGAAGATTAATCTACGCATGATGCCTCTCCTAAGTAGCGAGTTGGGTTGATTTGTCCTCATGGAGTATTGCCGGATAAAGTAAGAATTGGCAATTACTTTGGCAAGTGGCAGTGAATTGCAGTCTCCCATCGTTCTCCCAAGTGCTTGGTTTGGTTGACTTTGGGCGATTTTTCCTTTAAACATTACGCTTCGGTAAAATCCTATGAAATATGCAGTAATTAGAACCGGCGGTAAACAATACCGCGTCTCTGAAGGCGATGTCGTTAAGATCGAGAAGCTCGACGCGGAAGTCGGCGAGAAAATCACTTTGGCGGACGTTTTGTTTGTCGGCAACGACGGCGACGTAAAAATCGGTACTCCATTGGTGGCCAACGCCAAAGTCACCGGCGAAATCGTCGATCAAAGCCGCGCCAAGAAGATTATCGTCTTCAAGAAAAAACGACGCAAAAGCTACAGTCGGCAACAGGGTCATCGCCAGTATCAGACGGCTTTAAAGATCACTTCGATTGAAGCTTAACTCGGGAGCGGGACATGGCACACAAAAAAGCAGGCGGCAGTTCGCGCAACGGTCGCGACAGTAATGGGCAACGGCGCGGCGTCAAAGTGTACGGCGGTGAAACCGTGCGCGCCGGCAATATTCTGGTGCGCCAGCTAGGCACCAAGATCCATCCAGGGACCAACGTCGGCATGGGGCGCGACTACACGCTTTTCTCGCTCGTCGACGGTGTGGTCAAATATGGCCGCTACGACAAGACCCGTAAGAAAGTGGAAGTTGTTCCGGCGCAGTAATTTACTCCTTTGAAATGCGATGAAAGAAGCCCCTTTCGGGGCTTTTTTTTTGTTTGGAGCACGGTTAGATGTAGGCGGTTTCGAATCATCGGTTCCCCGGTCGTCTGGGTTGAGCTAGCAGATTGACATTATTTCGGTCATGCTCTGATCATACTGATAATGATTATTCACTATTGACGACTGCTTGCTATGAAATTCATTGACGAAACCAAGATCCGAGCTGTCGCCGGCGATGGCGGGCCGGGGAGCGTGAGTTTCCATCGTGCCAAATTCGTCCGCCGCGGTCCGGCAGATGGTGGCAATGGTGGCCACGGCGGCGATGTAGTGGCGGTGGCGGATCCGCAGCTGTCGACCTTGCTGGACTTACGCTATCGCAAGGAATGGAAAGCGAGCGCCGGCAAGCGCGGTGGTGACGCCGATTGCGATGGTCGGCGCGGCGACGATTGCATCATCAAAGTGCCAGTCGGCACTCTGATCCGCGATGCCGTCAGCGGCGAGCTGCTCGCGGATTTAAAACATCCTGGCGAACGGGTTGTGATCGCCGCCGGAGGGCGCGGCGGCAAGGGTAATGCCCACTTTGCATCTTCGACCAATCGCAGTCCGCGTTTTTGTCAGCCGGGTGAACCCGGCGTCGAACGCGAATTAGAGATCGAGCTGCGGCTCCTCGCTGACGTGGGGATCATCGGTCTCCCCAATGCCGGCAAATCGACCTTGATCTCGGTGATTTCGTCGGTGCGGCCGAAGAT
>DASSGE010000280.1:0-3548 GCA_035693605.1 Binatia bacterium | reverse complement strand
GCTGGGTGCGCGATAACTGGCGCATACCGGCGATCACTGGCATGGACGAAAATAATCCAGGAACCCAAGAGATTGGCCGCTATGTCTTCGTCGTGCAGACCGGCGCTTCGACGGCGTCGATGGCAGAGACTTTGAAGCGGTACTCGCAACTGATCGAAAAGTTACTGGCGCAAGACGCCACGGCGCTGGAAAACTTCCGCGCCGAGTATTGTCTGCCGATCCCGCGCCGCTTCACGGTAAAGACCGACAGGCCGGATTATGTTCGCGCCGCGGATCTGTTGCTGGCCAAGCTCAACGGCCAGCCCTATACGAGTGAAATTCCGCGGATCGAAACCGAAGCGCATGCGATTCCAAATTTGTCTGGCGCGTTACGGGAAGCGACCGTGGCTCTGGTGACCGAAGGCGGCTTGGTGCCGCACGGCAATCCGGATCGTTTGGAAAGCTCGCGCGGCTCTAAATATTTCAAGTACTCGCTTGCGGGGCGCGACGATCTCAAGCGGGGTGAATTCGCCGCGATGCATACCGGTTACGATACGTCCACGGTGGATCAAGATCCCGATCGCATCGTTCCCGTCGACGCCATGCGCGCCCTGGAGAAGTCGCAACGGATCAAAAAACTCCACGATTTTTATTTTGTCACGACCGGGACTGGTGCCATGCCGAGTAAAATGGCCGAGCTCGGCGCCGGCATCGCCGACGAGCTTGTGAGTTCTGGCGTCAATGCCGTCATATTGACGGCCACGTGAGGAACCGGCACGCGTAGCGGCGCTACGATCAGCAAAGAAATCGAGAAGAAAGGCATTCCCGTTGTACTGATCACCTGCCTCGCCAATGTTGCGCAGCAGGTTGGTGTCGGCAGAATTCTCGCCGGCAGCAAATTTCATTACCCGGTTGGACAGCCCGAATTGCCGCCGCAAGAAGAACTGCGTTGGCGCGTCGCTCTCCTCGAGAAGGCTCTTGCTTCTCTGGAAACTAGGCAGGAGGCGAAGAATTGAAATAATGGAGAAAGACTAATTGAGAATGGATAATGGAGAATTGATAATTGAAAATGCGGCGGAAGGAACGGGCTGTTTGAACATTTCGTCATACCGGCGCAGGCCGGTATCCAAGTGACGGACACAGTCCGTCATACCGTTGAAGAACGGTATCCAGGCCGGATGATGGGCCTGGATTCCCGCGTGCGCGGGAATGACGGAATAACCGATTGACTCCGATTGGGACGTGGATCTTTAACCTCTTCCCGTGAGCTTCCGTCCTTGATCCAAGACACCGAAAGTGCGCGGCGATGAAGGCATGAGGAAACGGTAACCGTCCTTCACCAAACGCTCGATGTTCTTGCCATCGGGGTGCGGATGGCCGCACGGGACGTTGTGCTCCTTGCAGATTTTCAGAATGCTGTTGATCGCGTCGGCGACAGTTGGATGGTCGTAGTCGCGCGGATGGCCGAGCTCCTGGCTCAGGTCGCCTTCGCCGATCAGGACGACGCCGATGCCGGGCACTTCTTTTAAAATCATGGGCAGGTTTTCGATGGCGCGCATCTCTTCGCATTGGATGACGACCAGGACTTCGCCGTCGGGAGCGAGCGGCCAGACGTCGGCGCGCTTGTAATATTCCTGCTGCGACAAGCCCCAGTAGCGCGCGGCGCGGCCCGGCGCGTCGCCGCGGATGCCGGGCGGATGATAACGCGGCGCGCTCTTGAGACGCGGATAGCGGCAGGCACCGACCGCGTTCGCCGCTTCTTCGACCGAGCTGACGTGCGGGAAGATGATGCCCATGACACCGATGTCAAGCACTTGCTTGGCAATCCAGCTGTTCATTTCGATGCCGTTGGGCGGCACGCGCACCATCGGCGTGACCGCGGGGGCGAGCGTGCCGCCGGCGACGATCTGGCCGCGGTCGAGCATGAATTGCAGCGCGTTGCGCAGGCCGGGAAAATCGAGAGGCGCGTGTTCCATTTCGAAAGCGACGCCGTCGAGCTTGGTGCCGGCCATGGCGATGGCATTTTCAATGTCCACGGGGGTGAAGGCGACGAAAGCGGTCTGGCCTTGTTCGAGGGCTTTGATTACGCCGTTGAGGCGGGGTATGTCTGCCATAGATAAACCCACTCCTTTTGAATCGGTTCAATACGTTCAAAATGTTCAAGCCATCCAAATCGTTGAACCGGATTGCGGATTCTCGGCCTCTTGATCAGGTCAGCGAGAAAGTTTTGAACATTCCGTTGAAGATTGCTATAGCAAAGCAGCTTGGAGCTGACAATCACTGCGAATTTCGCTCTGATCATCAGATCGTCGCAGGACAAAGGGTTTCTGCGATTGTTTTCTCGGTAACGTCTTGAACGGAACGCAGCGATTGAACGGCTTGAACGAATTGAACTTTTAGGAGGTTTGTTATGATCATCGACGCACATACCCATTTCACCACGGCGCCGGCGCAGTTGCAGGCGTACCGCGGCCAGCAGATCAGCAACTTGGCCAAGCCGGTGCGCGCCAAGCTGCAGATCAGCGACGAAGAGCTGGCGCGCTCGATGGCGGGACAGTTCAAACGTATGGAGGAGTGCGGCATCGACCGGCTGTTGTTTTCGCCCCAGGCCGGCGCCATGGGCCATCACTTCGGCTCACCGCTGGTAAGCCGCTACTGGACCGAGGCGTGCAACGATTTGATCGCCCGGGTCGCCAAAACCTGGCCGGACAAAGTATCGCCGGTGTGCCAATTGCCACAGTCGCCTGGTGTAAGCCCGAAGGAATGGGCCGACGAGCTCGACCGCTGCGTCAAAGATTTGGGTTTCATCAGCTGCAACGTCAATCCCGACGTGGCCGGCGGCAAAGAACCGCTGACGCCGTCGATGGGCAGCGAGTGGTGGTATCCGTTGTGGGAAAAGCTGGTTGAGCTCGACGTGCCGTGCACGGTGCACGCCAGCGCGTCGCTCAACCCGGCAATGCATCTGACCAATTCTTATTACATCGCGCATCATCATTCCGCCGCGGTGGAGATTCTCAAGTCGCGGGTGTTCAAAGATTTCCCCAAGCTGAAAATCATCATTCCGCACGGCGGCGGAGCGATTCCCTATCAGTGGAACCGCCAGCGCGGCATGCATGTCAAAGAAGGGCTGGAGCCGTTCGAAGAAATGGCGCGCAAAGTCTATTGGGACATGGCGATCTACGACAAGGAGTCGATGGAGCTGTTGATCAAGCGCGTCGGCGCCGACCGGGTGCTGTTCGCCACCGAGATGTTCGGCGCGGTCAACGCCATCGATCCTCAGACCGGCAGAAATTTTGAAGACCTGGTGCCGATCTTCAATTCGCTCGAGGGCTTGAGCCAGCAAGATCGCTACAATATCACCGAGGGCAATGCGCGCCGGCTGTACACGCGGCTGTTCGCGGAGAAAAAGTAGTCAATTACGTCGGTCAATCTCAGCAGGCGCCGAGACCATCGGTCGTGCCGGCGACTGCCGGCACGAATTCCGTCCCGATTGGCATCGAGCAGAAGTTTATTAATGGAGATTGAGCACCGGCAAAGCGCACAGCTAACACGACCTGTTCGGATCCAGG
>DASSGE010000279.1:0-6214 GCA_035693605.1 Binatia bacterium | reverse complement strand
GCAACATCTTCACATGCGTCTGCAGCTCGACGAAATTCAACGTCCAGATGCCTTGGCGACCCAACTCGGTCAGCAGCACGAGAATTCCGATGATGAACCCGAGATCGCCGATGCGGTTGACAATAAACGCCTTGTTGCCGGCGATCGTATTGTTGTGATCGCGGTACCAGAAGCCGATCAAAAGATAGGAACAAAGACCGACGCCTTCCCAGCCGACAAACAGCAGGAGCAGATTGTCGCCCATGACCAACAGCAGCATAAAAAAAATAAACAGGTTGAGATAAACGAAAAAACGCACCACGTCGTCGTCATGGCCCATGTAGCCAAGCGAATAAAGGTGGATCAAAGCGCCGATGCCGGTGACGACCAAGAGCATCACCGCGGTCAGCGCATCGACTCGGAAGGAAAGATTCACCTGAAAAGAGCCCGATTGAATCCAGGTGTAGACCAAATCGCGAAAACTTCCGGTTGCGGGCAACAGCCAAAATATATAAAGCGCTAGCCCGAAAGAGGCCGCCACCGCCGCCGAAGCCAAAATGCCGGCAGTTTGTTTGCCCAATGCTCGGCCAAAGAAAAGATTGATCACGCTGCCGAGCAGCGGAATTAACGGGATCCAACGCAAAACATCGGTATTCACCAGGTTCTGGGTCGACTCTACCATTTGAGCAGCTGCATCTCCTGGGGATCCAAAGATTGGCGATGGCGATAGACTGAAATTATGATGGCCAGTCCGATGACCGCCTCCGCCGCCGCCACCGCCATGACGAAAAACACTACTACCTGGCCGTCGGTCGAGCCAAGATAGCGCGAGAACGCGATAAAAGTCAGATTTACCGCATTGAGCATCAGCTCGATGGACATCAAGATGACGATCAAATTGCGCCGGATCAACACACCAATGACGCCGATGGCGAAGATGACCGCGCTCAAGATCAGATAGTGCTGCAGTGCGACCATAACAGTTAATTTTCCCGTTTGGCCAAAACCACCGCGCCGATGATCGCCACTAATAAAAGGACGGAGGCGATCTCGAACGGCAGCACGTAGTCATTGAACAAGCTTTTAGCGAGCATCTCGGGACTGCCAAATAGTTCCGTCGCCGCCACGGGGTCGGCGGGCAGATCGTTGATTGCCACCAAAGCTACCAAGACTCCGGCAAGCATCAGGGCCAGGAGCGTGCCGAATCCCCACCACAGGCCGCGCTGCGGTTCCAGCGCCGCCGGGTTAAGGAACATAATGACGAAAAGAAACAAGACCATGATGGCGCCGGCATAGACCATTACCTGCAACACACCGACCATAGGTGCCTGCAAGGTAACGAACAATACCGCGATCAAGAGCAGCGCCGACACCAACGCCATCGCACAGTGCACGACGTTGCGCAAAAACACGACCATGAGAGAGGCAATCACCAGCAACGTGGCTAACAGGTAAAAAATGAGGCTCGATGTGTCCATGAACAAAGCTTATTGCGCCGCGACAATCCAAATCGCTGTGGCAACCACGTTAAACAGCGCCAGCGGCAAGAGCATTTTCCAACCCAGGCGCATCACTTGGTCATAACGAAAGCGCGGCACACTCCAGCGCAGGAGGATCTGCAGCCAGCAGAAAAACACCACCTTCACCGTGAATGCCGTCACTTGCAGCAAAACAATCAAGATATGCGGCAACAGCAGGGTGCCGCCCCAAGGGAAATGGAAACCGTCACGCAGAAGATAAGGCACCTGCCAGCCGCCGAAAAATAACGTCGTCACCAAACCCGCAACGGTGACGACCTCGGCAAACTCGCCGGCAAAGAACATCAAGAACTTGCCGCCGGAGTATTCGACATGGTAGCCAGCCACCAGCTCCGACTCGCCCTCGGGCAAGTCGAACGGTATTCGCTTGGTCTCGGCCACCGCAGCGGTGAAAAACAATAGAAACGCCAGCGGCTGGAGAAAAATCCCCCACGCCGGCAACCAACCGATCAGCGGACTCAAGAAACTGAGCCACGTGGGCATGAGTTCGCGCAGCAAGGTGCCTTGGCCACGGGCGATATCTTGGAGCTCCAACGTGCCATAAACCATCAAGACGCCGATCACCGAGAGGCCCATGGCGACTTCATAGGAGATCATCTGCGCCGAGCCGCGCACGCCGCCGAGCATCGAAAACTTATTGTTCGACGCCCAGGCGCCGATGACGATGCCGTAAACGCCTAAAGAGCCCATGGCAAACACGTAGAGGATGCCAATGTTGATATTGGCGACCTGTAAATTGATCGAGCGCTCGCCGACGTTAAGAATGTCGCCGAATGGAATCACGGCGAAGGTCACCAGCGCCGGAAACAGCGCCAGGCACGGCGCCAAGGTGTGCAGGAAGCGGTCGCCGGTGCGCGGAATGAAATCTTCTTTAGTGAGAAATTTGACTGGATCGGCAATCAAAGTGTTGACCAGACCCATGCCGGCGAAACCTAAAATCGATGCCCGGTTGGCGCCGATGCGGTCCTGAATCAAAGCGCTGCCTTTGCGTTCAACCCAGCCGAGAACACCGGCAAGATTGAGCACCATACCGACGACGAGCACCGCTTTGAGGGTAATAATCGCGAGGTCGACGATCATGACGCTGTGCTACCACCACTTCCCAACTCACATCCTTGATCGCCGATCGAGTCGTAATTTAGTCCGTTATAGGCGATCACTTCTTTGCTCAACGCCGCGAATATCTCGGCCGGCGTAGAATAATCGAGCTTCTGACCGGCGCCTTCTAATAGGCGCAAAAAAATCTCGCTGTCCTGGCGCGCGCCGTGGGGGTAGATCACCGCGGCATTGAGCTTTTGTACTCGTCCCTGGCGATTGGTATAGGTACCCTCTTTTTCGCCAAAATGCGCCGCCGGCAGCACCACATGGGCCAACTTGGCGGTCTCGGTTAATTTGCTATCTTGCACGACGAGAAAACTCAGCTTCTGCAACGCGCTGCGAATCTTGTCGCTGCCGCCGTCATGCGCGGCGAGCAAATCCTCTCCGACGATGAAGGCGCTGGAAAAATTATTACCCGCCAACTCCTGCATCAACCCGGCGAACCCGCCGCTGGAGCTCACTCCCATGTCGCGCGCGCCGCGGAAATTGGGCGAACGGTCCGGGCTCATCAAAATCTTCTGCACCTCGGTGAGCGGCCGCTCCTGATAGAAAACTTCCATTGAACAATAACTGCTGAGCTGGCGCAGCAGCCTGGCAAACAAGTAGGCCTCTTCGTTGGTATTGCGCCCGGAGAGAATTCCCGCGAGCGACTGCCCGCCGCGCAGTCCATTGACCACCGCCTGCAATGCGATTTCCCAACTGGTCGGGACTAAACCGCCTTCTTGGCGGATCATCGGCGTGGTCAGCCGTTCGCCCCCGGCCAGATCATGAAAACAGTAGCGACCTTCGTCGCACAGCCAATGGCTGTTGACCGCTTCGTTCTGGCGCGGTTTAAAGCGCGCGATCTTGTTTTGATAGGTCTCGACGCTAATGTTGCAACCGGTGCTGCAACCAGGACAAATTGACGGCGTCTTGTCCAAATACCAGACCCGTACTTTGAAGCGAAAATCCCGGTCGGTGAGCGCACCCACCGGGCAAATATCGACAACGTTGGCGGATAACGGATTGTCGAGCACGGCGTCGTCGAACAGCGCGATCGTCGAGTGATCACCGCGGTTGACCACGGCCAGTTCGTTGGTCTTGGTGATTTCCTGACAAAAGCGCACGCAGCGCGTGCATTTGATACAGCGCTCGCCGTCGAAAACCACGTTGGGGCCGAAGATGGTTCTTTTGCGGTCGTGGATCTTGCCGACCTCGAGGCGGCTCGCCTCCCGGTCGTGCTCCATATAATAGTTCTGCAACTGGCACTCGCCGGCCTGATCGCAGATCGGACAATCCACCGGGTGATTGATCAAGAGAAACTCTAACACCGCCTTGCGCACCGCGATGACTTTCGGGCTCTCGGTCAATACCGACATGCCCTCGGCCACCTGAGTGTTGCAGGCAATCTGCAGTTTAGGCATTTTCTCGATCTCGACCATACACATGCGGCAGTTGCCGGCAATCGACAGCTTCGGATGATAGCAATAGTGCGGGATCGTCACACCGGCCTCGGCAGCCGCCTGGATGACAGTCTTGCCCTTGCTGGTGACTACTTCTTTGCCGTTGATGACGATCTTTACTGGATCCATAAACTTCGCAGTTCCCAGTTATCAGTGACCGGTTCTCAGGTCGACCTGAGTTTTGCCGGCAGGTAACCGACAACTAATTTCGCACTGTGCATTTCCCCGCGGCGATATGCGCTTCGAACTCGTCGCGGTATTTTCTGATAAACGCGCCGGCCGGCATCGCCGCAGCGTCGCCGAACGGACAGATCGTATTGCCGGCGATATTGCCGGCGATGTTGAGAATCAAATCTAAATCGCCCGTCTGCGCGCCGCCATGCTCGACGCGGTAAAAAATTTTTTCCATCCAATGGCAGCCTTCGCGACAAGGGCTGCATTGGCCGCAGGATTCATGGGCGTAAAAGCGCGCAATGTTCCACGCCGCCCGCACCATGCAAACCCGCTCGTCCATGACGATGACACCGCCGGAGCCGAGCAAACTGCCCGCCGCCGCCACCGACTCGTAATCGAGATTCACTTTATCTAACTCATCCGGTTTCAATACCGGCATCGAGCCGCCGCCGGGGATCACGCCTTTGAGTTTCCTGCCGTCGGGCACGCCGCCGCAGTCGTCTTCGAGAAATTTCTTGAACGGGTAGCCCATCTCGACTTCGTAAACGCCGGGCTTTGCGATGTGACCGCTGACGCTGAAAAGCTTGGTCCCTTTACTTTTTTCGGTGCCCATCGCCGCGTAGGCCGCCGCGCCCCGTTCGATGATCCACGGCAGCGTCGCCAGCGTCTCTACGTTGTTTACCACTGTCGGACAACCGAATAGCCCGTGGGTAGCCGGAAACGGCGGCTTGACCTTGGGCCATCCACGGCCGCCTTCGAGGGACGACAGCAAGCCGGTCTCCTCGCCGCAAATATACGCTCCGGCGCCGCGATGGACGATCAGATCGAGATCGTAGCCCGAGCCGAAAATATTCTTGCCGATCAACCCGGCTTGGCACGCTTCGGCAACCGCCTGTTCCAAGCGCTTGGCGCCGAATACCATCTCACCGCGAATGTAAATAAACGCCATGTGCGACCCGATCGCGAAGGCGGAGATTAAAGTTCCTTCGACGACCGCGTGCGGGTCCTGCTCGATCAGCAAACGGTCTTTAAAGGTTCCCGGCTCGCTCTCATCGGCATTACAGACCACGTATTTAGGCTTGGGGTTGTCCCTGGGCACAAAGCTCCACTTCATCCCGGTGGGAAAGCCCGCGCCGCCGCGGCCGCGCAGACCGGAAGCTTTGACCTCTTCGATCAGCTGCTCCGGCTTCATGCTCTGGACAACTTTTTGCCAGGAACCGTAGCCGCCGCGCGACTTGTAGGCCGCCAGCGTGTGCGAATCCGGAACACCGATATTGCGGAGCAGAACCTTTTCCATAAACGCCTAAAACAAAATGGAGAATTGAAAATGGAGAATGGAGAATGTTCCGGATTCTGAGATTTTCAATTTTCCATTCTCCATTACCAATAATTTTTTACTTCATCGCGTCGAGAAGCTGATTGATCTTTTCCTCGGTCAAGTTTTCATAATAATCGTCGTTGACCTGCATCATCGGCGCGGTGCCACACGAAGCTAAACACTCCACTTCGGAAAGCGTGAAGCGGCCATCCGGCGTCGTTTGACCGCATTCGATGCCGAGCTTTTTTTTGAGAAACTCGGTCACTTCCTCCGCGCCGCGCAAAGCGCAAGGCAAGGTGCGGCAGACTTGGATATGGTGGCGCCCGATCGGCTTCATGTTGTACATGGTGTAAAAGCTCACCACGCCCTGTACGCGCGCCGGCGCCTGGTCCATCAGCTTGGCGACGTACTCGATCGCCTCCGGTCCGAGATGGCCGAATTCACGCTGCGCCAAGTAAAGTACCGGCAGCATCGCCGCTTCCCTCTTCGGATAGCGCGCGACTGTTGCTGCGAATTCTTTCATCGCCTCAGGTGAAAACTCTAAAGCCATGGGTCAGTGAATCGAAAATGGAAGATCGAAGATTGAGGATGGCGCCCTAGCCCGACCAACCCCGTCCGCAATTTTCCATTCTCCATTATCCATTTTCCATTCTTAGCGGTCGCAT
>DASSGE010000278.1:0-4319 GCA_035693605.1 Binatia bacterium | reverse complement strand
ACATCCGCGATATCGAAGAGGCGCGCGACCATGGTGATCTCTCGGAGAACGCCGAGTTTCACGCCGCCAAGGAGCGCCAATCGTTGCTCGATGTACAGATCCGCGAAATGGAGGATAAGATCGCCCGGGCCCAGGTGATCGATGTGTCCAAGCTGTCCGGCGACAAGGTTCTCTTTGGGGCGACCGTCAGTTTGGCGGATGGCGATACCGGGGACAAGGTGGTATACAAAATCGTCGGTGATCATGAGGCCGAGCCGAAGAACGGTAGGATCTCTGTCAGTTCTCCGATCGCACGTGCTTTGATAGGCAAGTGCGAGGGAGATGAAGTTCAGGTTCGCACTCCCACGGGCGTTCGCTCGTTTGAAATTCTTGGCGTCGAATTTATCGACTAGATTGCCGGTGCCGGTGGGGCGAGCCTGTCTGGAAGGGAAAGATGTCCTTTTCAGCCGAACAGGCTGCGCCGAATAATTTTATCACGCGGCCTTCTACCGGTTTTTTCAATTTCACGTTCCGGGTTCGATTGTTTTCACGCGGGTGGGCCGGCGTTGCGCGCGTCATTCTATTTTTTCTGTTAACGGCATTGACGGCGGTTCCCGCGGGAGCACAGGTCGCCATCGAGGCGCGAGTCGGTTTCCACGGTGTTTTTCAATTGGCCCGGCCTTTCCCATTGGAAGTTGAACTTACCAACTCCGGCCGTCCAGCCGACGGCACCCTCGATGTGCAAGTGTGGAAGGGCGGTGCAACCAAGGGGGGCACGCCTTACCCGGTTAGATATCGCCGCGAAGTGTATCTCGCGGCGCAATCGCGCAAGACGCTGCAACTGACCGTTGATCCGGATTTTGTCAGTCGACCATTGACGATTTCATTTGTCAGTCCGACCGTTAACGCAACGCGTGAGATCGATCTGCGGCGCAATTTTTCACCGGCACCGGTGTTGCTGCTGGTCAATGACAGCGGCTCGATGCCGCCGATCGCACTGGCGCCAACGGCAGCCGGCCGGCTGGTTTCACTCTCATTAAACGAACTTGCTGCCGATGCGCGCGCGCTACTCGGAGTCTCCCATATTATTTTCTACGACCAATCGCTGCGCGACTTGTCGCGGCCGCAGTTGCTCGCACTCGATACCTGGCTCAACGCCGGCGGCCGAATGGTGATTCTCGGCAGTCTCAATTACGCGCTCTACCAGGAGGCGGTCATCAGTCGCTTTCTGCCGGTGCGAGTCAGCGGTACGCGGCGCATCGCTTTTACACCGGCGGTTGATAGGGATGAAAGAGCTCAAGCCATAGCCGATGTCTGGGCGCAAGTTTCCATTCCGTTAAAAGGGGAGGTGCGTGCGACATCTCAAGGCTTGCCGGTCCTGGTCGAGGCGGCGCGCGGCCGCGGTAGGGTTATTTACCTCTCGCTCGATATCGGCCGGCCGCCAATGTCGCAATGGCCGGGCTTGCCTAAGCTCTGGCAAAGTTTGCTTGCGGTCGGCGCTGCCGAAGACTCGGGCGCTCGGGCGGAATGGAATGACACGATTTTTACGCAGCTGATCACCAGCCCGACGTTCATTTCAACCTATGTGCCTTACGGTTCGCTGTTTCTCGGAATTGTGATGTATCTCTTCGCCGTCGGCATGCTGAGCTGGATATGGCAGCGGCGGAGGCTGGCGACAATGCCAGCACTCGTTGCGCTCGGACTGTTGGCAGCGGGCGGCGGCACCGCTGGCTATGTTTACTTTAGCCGTGGCAGTCATATTCCCGACGGCGTTTTGTTGTCGTCAACGGTGTTGGAGAACAGTGTCGATGGTATTGTCGATGCCCAGGCCAATTTGGCATTGTTTTCCACCCAGCCGCGCCAGTATAACCTGCAGATGGAACGCGGTTGGATGGAGTTCACGCCGCTGTCGAATCGCTCGCGCGGGGCTCAGGAAGCGCCGGTGGTCAGTCAAGAAGCCGGCGGTGTCAACCGGTTTCAACTGCCTCTGCGTGAATGGGACTACCGATTGTTTCGTCTGCGCTTCATCGACCGATTTCCATTGCACGCCGTTTTTAATGTGCAAGGTGACAAGTTGACCATGAAGATCGACAACCAGAGCGGCAAGGACTTGTTCGATTGCGGCTTACTCTTGCCGGGACAGCGTCACGTGCTCGGTGCCATCCCACGCGGTGCACGGCTGGACAAAGAGTTTTCTCTGGCACCGCCAGCCGGCGGCAACGGGGCGTCGGGCCGCATGGAGACCGTTAATTTTCGCGACGTGACCTTCGCCAACAAAACCCGTGATACCTTGTTTCAGTCATCGTTCTTCGCGCGCGAGGGCGATAGCCGCTGGAGCAGCGGCGCCGCGGTGTTCTTCGCTTGGATAAAAGATCCGGCGCCACGAGTGCGTATCAACGATCCGCGTATTCAAGTGCAAGACTACGCGCTGTTTCGCGCACTGATCCCTCTTAACCGCGGGGAGGATGAATGACCCGCAACCCGATCTGGCGCGAGAGCATTGCCATTTACTTCACCGAGGGACATGGTTTCCAAGTCTATTTCTATCTGCTGATCATCCTTGCGCCGGTGGAGTTTTTCTCCTTGTACATTCCGTCCCTCGACGCGCAGATGTGGAGCGGCTCGGCGAGCCTGTTCAAAGTTTGCGCAGTGACGGCTGAGCTTCTGCTGATTTATTTTTCCCTGCGCGTGGCGAATCAAGAATTCGCGCCCTGGCGCTTCAAACCAATGCGCAGTTGGATTCGTGACGAGGGCCAATCGGCCGAGATCATAGGACGGGGCCAATGGCATTTCTTCATTACCCATGTCGGACTTGCTGTGCTCCTGGTTCTGCCATTGTTGATGTGGGCCGGCGCCATTGCGCGCACCCCCTTTGCCAGCATTGCCGGGACGATGCTGCTGCTCTTGTTCTATGCCGTCAGCTATGGTGTGTGGGGATTGGCGGCTTTGGCGCTTTGGGAGCGGCGGTTGGAGAACCGCCAGGTGTTTGTTCGCTGCCTATTTGCGGCTTTGGTCATTTTAACCGCGCTCTTTTATGGCACGATTAACCCGGTGATGTTTCTCGTCGCGTTTCTTAGTCGCCAGGAGTTGGCGCCTTTGGTGATTTTCGGCTGGTTGCTGCCGGCGAGCGCAGTTCATATCGGCTTTCATCTGTTCCTGGGATGCGCCGGTTACCGGCTCCATCGCTGGGCATTGAGAAAGGAATTCGTCGAATGAACGCGGATTGGGCCGCGCTTCAGCAGCAGATTGCCAAGATCTTGCGCTGGGAAAGGCAAAAGCGTTGTGAGCAGATCGTCTTGCGCGCTGCTGCTCTTGCCTTGGCCGCTGCTGTGCTGTTGTCGCCGTTGCACCCGTTACTGCCGTTTGATGGGCTGCGTTGGCTCGTTCCATTCATCTTGTTGGTTGGATTAGCTCCAGTGTTCCTTTATTCCCGGCGCTGGCGCAGCGGCGATACCACCCGCACACTGGTGCGGTTTGATCGCCAGCTTGGCTTGGCCGAGCGCGCGGTGACGGCGTGGGAATTGGCGCAGCGCGGCGACTCGAGCGCTGTGGCGCAATTGGTATTCCAGCAGACAGAGCCGCACTTGCGCGGCTTGGAGGCGCGGCGCTTATTTCCTCGGCAGTGGGATTGGCCGGACTATAGCGCGGCGCCGCTGTTGTTGTTCTGGTTCTGGCTTCTGTGGTTCAACTTCGATCAGTTTTCTCAGCAACGATCGACTCCGGCGCCGAGCCTGGCGCAGCAGCTGCGCGAGTTCGCCAGCGATTTTCAGGAAAAAGCGAAGACTGAAGGGCTGCCTAAAAGTTCGCAGTTGGGAGAAGAATTGTCCAAGGTTGCGCAAAAAAATCTAGCTGAAAAGGCCGACGACGAGCAGCTCAAAAAAGAATTGGCTGGCGTGAAGGAAAAGCTCGACGTTAATCACAAGGCTGAAGCACCAGACCAGAGCCTGGCGGGCGCCGAGGGAACACAGAGTCTCAAAGATCTCCGAGCGGAGCTCGAAGCGGCGCGCGGCATGTTGACTCTTGCCGACGGCGCCAAGGCATTGACCGCGCAGCAGTCGCTGGAGCGATTGGCCTCGATGCCGCAGTTGCGAAAACAGCTCGACCGTGAACCACAAGGCGGCCAAAGTATGGGACGCCAGGAGTTACAATCGCTGCTCGATCGTCTCGATCGACAAGTGGCCGACGCGCTCGACCGCCGCGCGCTCATCGATGCTCAGCAATTCCTCGAACAAATGATGAATCAGGGACAAGGTAAGGAGCGTAGCAACGGTGCGCAGATCGCCGGTCAAGGCAAGCGGGATGAGTCCGGCGATGGTATGCGCGAGAAAAATCACAGCAAT
>DASSGE010000277.1:0-4621 GCA_035693605.1 Binatia bacterium | reverse complement strand
CAAGGATACGGCCAAAGTCGCAGGCGAAACTAAAGGCGAAGGTCGCCGGGGCGGCCGAGCTAAGGCTAAGGCTGACGGCGAGGCTAAAGAGACCGCCAGCACAAGCGAACCAAGAAAGGGCGAAGTCAGCGGCGAAATCGGCGAAGCCGGAAAGTCCAGCGAAGAGTTCAACGGTGAGGGGCGGCGCAAACGACGCGGTGACGGGAAGGCAAAGAGCGGCGGCGAAGCGCGCGGCAAAGCTGAATCGCGGGGTGATTCATGAATATTTCTGAGCTTTTCATCCGCCGGCCGGTTACGACCACGTTAGTGATGGTCGGCATTCTTATCTTTGGGATCATGGGCTACAAAGCCTTGCCGGTGAGCGACTTGCCGACGGTCGATTTCCCGACGATTACCGTCAACGCCAATCTGGCCGGGGCCAGTGCCGAGACCATGGCGTCTTCGGTGGCGACGCCGCTGGAAAAAAATTTTTCAACCATCGCTGGTCTAGACTCGATGAGTTCGACAAGCACCTTGGGACGTACGCAGATCACCCTACAATTTATTCTTAGCCGCAATATCGACGCGGCAGCGCAAGACGTGCAAGCGATGATCGCCCGCACGGCGCGCGATTTGCCGCCCAGTATGACGACGCCGCCGTCTTATCGTAAAGTCAATCCGGCCAATAATTCCATTATGTTGTTGGCTTTGACCTCGGACACGCTCCCGCTATCGGCCGTCAATGAGTATGCCGAAACGATCTTGGCCCAACGCATTTCGATGGTGAATGGCGTTGCCCAAGTCGATGTCATCGGTTCACAGAAATTTGCCATTCGCGTGCAGTTGGACCCCAATCAATTGGCGGTGCGTCAAATCGGCGTCGATGATGTCGTGGCGGCGGTGCAACGCGGCAACGTCGATCTGCCGGTAGGTACACTCAATGCGCCTAGCCGCGCGTATACGCTGGTTTCTGACGGCCAACTGGTCAATGGCGCCGCGTTTCAGTCGCTGGTGGTTACCTATCGCAACGGCGCCCCCGTGCGAATTCAGGACATCGGCAAGGCCATCGACAGTGTCGAGAACACTAGGGTCGCCAGCTGGTTTAAGGACAAGAGAGCGGTAATTCTCGGGATTCAACGTCAGCCGGGGGCCAACGTCGTCGAAGTCGTCGATGCGGTAAAAGAGATTTTGCCTGACTTGCAGGCGCAAATCCCCCCTTCGATAAAACTGGAATTTTTCTTCGACCGGACGCAATCGATTCGCGAGTCGGTGCATGACGTTCAATTGACTTTGATCGGCACTGTTTTCCTCGTCATCTTGGTTATTTTTCTTTTTCTGCGCAACTTATCGGCGACGATCATTCCGAGCTTGGCGCTGCCGATGTCGATCGTCGGCACGTTTGCGGTGATGTATCTGCTCGACTACAGCCTGGACAATTTGTCGCTCATGGCATTGACGCTAGCCGTCGGTTTCGTCGTCGACGACGCCATTGTCGTGCTGGAAAACATCGTCCGTCACATGGAGTTGGGCGAAAAGCCCTTCGACGCCGCGTTGAAGGGCGCGCAAGAGATCGGTTTCACGATCGTTTCCATGACCATTTCACTGGTCGCCGCGTTTATCCCGGTGCTGTTCATGAGCGGTATGCTGGGCCGGCTCCTGCGTGAATTCGCCGTGACCATCTGCGTCGCCATCTTGGTTTCCGGCTTCATCTCATTGACCCTGACTCCGATGCTGTGCAGCCGCTATCTCCGACCGCCGCACGAACAAAAACATGGCCGGCTGTATAATTTTCTCGGGCACTGCTTGGACGGCTTGAACAAAGGGTACGAATTTACCCTCAGCTGGGTGATGCGCCATCATGTCACGACGATGGTCGGCTCTTTGGTGGTTTTGTGGGCCACCGTGCATTTCTATGGATTGGTACCTAAAGGCTTCATTCCGAGCGAGGATATCGGCCAGATTTTGATCAACACCGAAGGCGCGCAAGGAGTATCCTTCGAACAGATGGTGCACAATCAACAACAACTCGCAGCGATTGTCGCCAAGGATCCCAATGTCGAATCGTATTTTTCCAGCGTCGGTGTCGGCGGTGTCGGTCTGACCGGCAATACCGGCCGTATCTTCATCAAACTTAAGCCGCGCAAAGAGCGCAAGCTCAACGCCGATGAGCTCATTCGTGAGATGCGGCCGAAACTGACCCGGGTGCCGGGAATCCGGGTTTCGCTGCAAAATCCGCCGGTCATACGCGTTGGCGGGCGATTGAGCCGAAGCTTGTATCAATTTACCTTGCAGAGCCCTGATGCTCCTGAACTGTACCGTGCCGCGGCGATTTTCGAAGAAAGATTGCGGGCACTGCCCGATTTTCGTGATGTCGGCAGCGACTTGCAGCTGAAAAACCCGCAGCTTCAAGTAGTGCTGGATCGTGACAAAGCATCGACCATGGGTGTTACGGCACAGGGAATTTCTCAGCGCGCGGTTGAGGAAGCGTTTCAAAATTCCTATGCCACCCGTCAGGTGTCGACGGTCAACACTCCCAATAATCAATACCAGGTGATCGTCGAGCTCGATCCCAAGTTTCAAAACGACCCATCGGCTTTGTCGCAGCTCTACATTCGTTCAACCACCGGGCAAAACTCGACCGCTCAACCGATGGTTCCTTTGGGCGCGCTGGCGAGTCTTAAATATTCCGTCGGACCACTCTCTGTGAATCACTCGGGGCAACTGCCGTCGGCGACGATTTCCTTCAACTTGCGTGACGGCGTCGCGCTAGGCGATGCGGTGGAGACAATCAATCAGCTGGCGCGAGAGGTATTGCCGGGGTCCGTAAGTACCAGTTTCCAAGGTACGGCGCAGGAATTTCAGAAGTCTATTGCCAGTTTATTGGCGCTGCTTGTCTTGGCGGTATTTGTCGTTTATTTGGTGCTGGGAATTCTTTACGAAAGTTTCATACATCCGGTGACGATTCTTTCCGGATTGCCGTCAGCGGGATTGGGCGCATTGATCGCGCTTTACTGGTTTGGCATGGACTTAAGCATCTATGCTTTTGTCGGCTTGATCATGCTCATCGGCATCGTCAAGAAAAACGCCATTATGATGATCGACTTTGCTCTCGATGCGCAGCGCAACGAGGGTAAACCGCCGGCCCAGGCAATTTATGAAGGCGCGCTGGTGCGCTTTCGACCGATAATGATGACGACCATGGCGGCGATCGTCGGGGCGGTTCCTATCGCAGTGGGTTGGGGCGCCGGCGCCGAAGCGCGCCAGCCGCTCGGTATAGCGGTTGTCGGCGGATTGATTATTTCCCAGATTCTTACGCTGTATATTACTCCAGTGGTTTACCTTTACATGGAAAAACTTCTGGCCTTTGCAACCGGCTGGCGTTGGGGGTTTCGCGGCAAGACTGTCGTGCCTACCGGCGAAGCCGCTTCGACACCGCGTCTCGGCGTCGACAATACGACAGTGCACAAAGCTACTTAAGGTTGGCTGGAAAAATCAGCAGACCATCACGGGCCATCGTCGGCGACCGGGCGGTGGCCTTTTTGCGTCGGCCGTACCTGCCCGTTGCTATTGTCGAAACTCGCTCACCGACGATTCTACATCGTTCATTGACGGGTGTGTCTGGTGCTGACCAATGAAACAACCTGTCAGTCAGCTAATTTCCATTATGTTGGGCGTGGCGGCGCTGGTAACCATCGGTTTAATCGCGTTTGCCACTAAACCCTGGTCTGGATTTCCCGGTAACGATGAAATTGAAGTCGTAATCGCGGAGGTAAAGCTAGAATCGCGACCGATTGTCTTTCGCATAAGCGGCGAATTGCAGCCGGCCAATGTAGTCGATGTGGTATCGCGAGTTGCTGGCCGGCTGACAGAGGTGAAATTCAAGACTGGCGATACCGTAAGCGCGGGGAAGATCGTGGCGACGGTGTATTCCGGCGCGCTGTCCGAGCGCATGCGATCGGTCGAAGCGGAACTTAAGGCGACAAGAAAGCAGCTGCAGGTGCGGGAACAGCAGGCGGCGGACGCCGATCAACAGGTTGCGCGTTATAAAGAACTCTATCGGCAAGATTTGATCGCACGACGCGATGTCGAACAGGTGGAAATTCAAGCCGCCACGGCGCGAGCCGAACTGGAGTTGGTACGCGCCCAGATCGCCCAGGCACAAGCGATGTTGACCCAAACGAGTAAGCTGCAGCAGCTAGCGCGGATTGTCGCGCCGATTTCTGGCGCGGTCACCGGCGCATTATCGGCGGGCGACCCGGTTACTGAAGCGCGCACTATAATTACGATCGCGCGGATCGATGCTCTCAAGCTGGTTGTTGCAGTACCGGCGAGCTACGTAGCACTCGTTCATGAGGGTATGGCTGTGCGGGTTTCTCCCAAGGAAGGGTCCGCTGAAGTACATCATGGAGAAGTCGTTCGGATACGTCGCGACATCAAGACCTCCGATATGGAGATGCCAATTGAAATACGAATCGACAATCGAGATCGCGCGCTGCAACTTGGGGCAAGAGTCAATGCGACTCTAAGCTTAAATAGCCAGGAGCAATTACCAACGATTCCTCGTTCGGCGCTACAATCAGTGGCCGACCAGTACTACGTTTTCCAAATCGTCAATAATCGGGCGGCGCGGCGCCGTGTAGAA
>DASSGE010000276.1:0-2623 GCA_035693605.1 Binatia bacterium | reverse complement strand
CACCATGGGCGGCGAGCCGACTTTTGTCTCGATGGATGATCCCCAGGGCGAAGAGTGGAATATTACCGCCCTTGGACCGAACAAACGCCGGCTCGCCGCCGAAGTCTACCATCGCCTGCGCGCTCGTTACGGCGCCAAGGGGCTGGTTCATTTCGGCCAGGGCAAGTGGTATCCCGGCGAACAACTGCCGCGCTGGTCGCTCAATTGTTTCTGGCGCGACGACGGCGAGCCGCTCTGGCGCGACGATTCGTTAATTGCCGACGAAAGCAAACCCGGCAATGTCAGCGCTGAACGCGCCAGTGAATTTCTCCAAGGCGTCGCCCAAAGACTCGGCCTGGACGCGCGGAACATTTTTCCGGCCTATGAAGATTTGTATTACTATCTATGGCGCGAGCGGCGCTTGCCCGCCAACGTCGATCCCTTCGACTCACGGCTCGAAGATCCGCTCGAGCGCGCCCGGCTCATGCGCGTGTTTAGCCAAGGTTTAAACCAGGCCGTGGGTTATGTGCTGCCGGTGGCGCGCGACCCGAGCACAGCGCATTGGCGCAGCGGATCGTGGTTTTTGCGCAACGAGCATTGTTTCTTGCTGCCGGGCGATTCGGCCATGGGGTACCGGCTGCCGCTGGAGTCGCTGCCATGGGTTAGCGCCACAGATTACCCGTATATCTTTCCGCCGGACCCGGCTCAGTGGCTGCCGCCGCTTCCGACTCACGGGCAGATTCGCGTCCAAGTTGACGCGGCCAAATCGCTCAACGGCGAAGCTGCGGCTGGCCACGGCGAGGCGATGAATCGGAACACCGGCCAGCGCGCGCCGGCGCAAAAAGAAAGCGCACACTGGATTTCGCGCACGGCGCTGTGCGCCGAAGCGCGCCATGGCTTGCTTTACATTTTCATGCCGCCGGTGAGTTCCGTCGAAGATTATCTGGAAATTGTTTCGGCCGTGGAAGCGACTGCCGAAGCGCTGCGCCAGCCAATCCTGTTGGAAGGCTACGAACCGCCGCGCGACCCGCGCTTGGTGAATTTCCGCATTACCCCCGATCCCGGCGTCATCGAGATCAATATTCAACCTTCGGCGAGCTGGCAGGAGTTGAGCGAACGCACGACGTTTCTTTATGACTCGGCGCGCCAAGCGCGGCTCTCGACGGAAAAATTTATGATCGACGGGCGCCACACCGGTACCGGTGGCGGCAACCATTTCGCCCTTGGTGGCGCCACTCCGGCCGACTCGCCATGGCTCCGGCGGCCGGACCTGTTGCGCAGCTTTTTAAGCTACTGGCACAATCATCCGTCGCTGTCGTATCTTTTTAGCGGGCTGTTCATCGGCCCGACCTCGCAAGCGCCGCGCATCGACGAAGCGCGCAACGATTCGCTGCGCGAAATCGAAGTGGCGTTCCGCGAGTTGGAACGGCGCACGGAATCGCCAGAGTGCCCGCCTTGGCTCGTCGACCGGCTGCTGCGTAATTTGCTCATTGACGTCACCGGCAATACCCACCGCGCCGAGTTCTGTATCGACAAACTTTATTCGCCGGACAGCGCGACAGGCCGCTTGGGGCTGCTCGAAATGCGCGCTTTCGAGATGCCGCCGCACGCGCGCATGAGCTTGACCCAACAGTTGTTGATCCGCGCATTAATTGCGCGCTTCTGGAAAGCCCCGTACGCACCGCGGCGTCTGGCGCGCTGGGGCACTGAATTGCACGACCGTTTCCTCTTGCCCCACTTCGTCTGGCTCGACTTCGAAGAGGTAATTATGGAACTCGATCAAGCGGGCTACGCCTTCGATGCCGGCTGGTTTGCGCCCCATTTTGAATTTCGTTTTCCGAAATACGGCGACTTGGCCGTCCGTGGCATCGAAATCGAGCTGCGCACAGCCCTTGAGCCATGGCATGTGCTTGGTGAAGAAGGCGCTCCCGCCGGCACGGTGCGCTACGTCGACTCATCGGTAGAACGGTTGCAAGTCAAAGTGACCGGTTTGCCGCCCGATCGTTACGCCATCAACTGCAATGGCGTGCCGCTGCCTCTGCGATCCACCGGAACTGTCGGCGAATTCGTTGCCGGAGTGCGCTATCGCGCCTGGCAGCCGTCCTCGGCGTTGCATCCCACCATCGCGGTGCACACGCCGCTCACCTTTGACATCGTCGACCGTTGGATGAAACGCAGCCTGGCGGGCTGTCAGTATCACGTCATGCATCCCGGCGGCCGCAATTACAGCGTCTTCCCCGTGAACGCGTTCGAAGCCGAGAGCCGCCGTCTCGAACGTTTCTTCCGGGTTGGCCACACGCCCGGGATCATAGAAGCTGGTGAGCCGCGCGTCGACCCGGAGTTTCCCTTCACCCTCGATTTGCGTAAAATTTAATCTGGGATTTGTCGAGTCCAATGATTCTGTGCTGGCAATCGGTTATTCTCGGAATTGGTTAATATTGTGATTTAGCCAATAGTTTATCTGGAACAACCCCATTTCTAAGTCATGCCCTCTTCAACAACAGCCTTCATGAACTACTCTCCCAACCCTGACCGTTATGACGAAGTTTTCGAAGTTCACGGGCGCCCGCGCCAGCATTGGACACGTTTAGCTCTGGCCGCTGGGCGGGCGGGCCGCAACGCCTTGTCTCGCCGCGCCAGCACG
>DASSGE010000275.1:0-2365 GCA_035693605.1 Binatia bacterium | reverse complement strand
CAATGGCGGCAGCCCCCGAGGGAGGCGGCCCCCGTGGCGGATCGTTTGCCCATCGCGGCCACATGGGCGGCGGGTTTCCCGGCGGCGCGCCATTGATTAGCATCGCGCTCAAACACAAGACCGAGCTTAACTTGGCCACAGATCAGGTTGCCAATCTGGAAAAGATCAAAAGCCACTACGAAAGTCAGGTGACCCCGCTGCGCCAACAAGTCCAAACCATCGAAAAGGAGATCGCCAATCTCGCTCAGCAAACGCCGGCGAACTTGATCCAGATCAAGTCGAAGCTCCAAGAAGCGGAAAAGTTCCGTTCTGAGCTGCGCTATTTGCAGCTCGAAGCCATGGAAAATGGCCGGACCGTGCTGACCGCCCAACAGCGCGACCAGCTAAAGACCTTGATCGGCTCGCGCCAGGAGAATTTCCGCCAGATGCACAAACAACGCTCGTAAAACTACATAACCCGAGTGACAAGGAGCGGCCAAGCTTAGCGAAGCTTTGCCGCTCTTTTTTTGGCACCCGGGCCCGGCCTGTCCGAGATGGTGCAATCGCCGCAAAAGTTCAGTAAAATTATTACCGACGAATTAAAGATGATCACCACGGTTATTTTCGACCTCGATGGTCTGCTGGCCGACACCGAGCGGCTCCACTGCCAAGCCTATCAACTGGCGCTGCTTGAACACGGCATTCACCTCACCGAGGCCGATTATGGCGAGCATTGGGTGCGCTGCGGCAGTGGGATTCAGGAATGGGTGGGCCAACATGGTTACAATTGCGATCCTGGCGCGCTCCGTGCCCGCAAGGCGACACACTATCAGGAACTGCTACACTCGTCGCTGCGTCCCATGGAGGGTGCCGTGGCGCTCTTGAATCGATTATCCGGCAAGATGCGCATCGCCCTCGCATCCTCGTCCTATCGCGACGCGGTTGACAGCGTCATTTACCGCCTCGGCATCGCCAACTATTTTGAAACCATCGTCAGCGGCCTGGATGTTGCCCGAGTGAAGCCGGCGCCGGATATTTTTCTTGAAACCGCTAATCGTCTTGACGTCGTTCCGGCCGAGTGTGTCGTCCTTGAAGACGCGGAGAAAGGCGTACTCGCAGCCGACGCTGCCGGTATGCGCTGCGTCGCCGTACCCAATGATTACACGCGAGATCATGATTTTTCCAAGGCGACGCATGTTTGTTCGTCGCTCGACCGAGTTACAATCGAACTATTGAGAAATCTCGGATGAAATTCATAACCGAAGAGATCCACTAAATTTCGCCTATGGCCGCATTTCTGCACCGATACTTCTCCTTTCTGCTAGTGCTATCGTTGCTCGCGCCGCTGTGGCTCAGCGTCCCTGCGGCGCCGACCCAACAATTCGCGGACGCGTTTCAAACAGCTGCGGTTTGGACCGGCTTATTACTTGCCGGATGGACGGTACTGCGCTTTACCCAGCGTTATCAGGTGCGCGGGGTTTGGCGCTGTCCGACTAAGCAGGAGTCGTCCTGGTACGTTCGGCTGTTGCTCGTCGTGCTGCTGATCGACTTTGGATCGAAAGCATTGTTTTTTCGCTGGGATCGGCCCGAGCAAGTGGAGATCTTTCCGAACTTCGGTCTTCATTCGGTTTTTCATGTGACCGATTTCGAAACTTTTCACATTTTTCTACTGCTTTACTTTAGCTATTGGTTCCTGATTGGACCATTGTTTTTCCGCTTTACCAACACCGCCTTGGATCGCCTTTGGCTTGGAACAGCGCCGTTCGCCTTGGGCGGAGCCTTGGCATTGAGCTTCGAACGCTTGCTGTTTGGCGGCGTGCACAATTCATTCTATTTTGCCGGACCACTAATGTGGCTGTGCCCGCCATGCGCGTCACCAGCGTTTCGAAGCTACGCCTGGACTCCAGCCGACTTCTTTGTCCATGCGGCGATCTTCCCCTTAATCATTTTGCTGTTGTCCTACTTCCCCTACAATCGGTTATCCTTCGGGCGGGTTAACCAACGCTGAAACGGCGTTGAAGTCTGACCAATCAGCGGACGATTCTCTTGCAGTCCCAAACGCCCTATCGTAGGTTGATGGACCATCAAAATGAGACAAGGAGCTCGCGCTTTTTATGGCCTCAGCTGAATTGATCGTCGATGTGCACCACCATTATATGCCCGCCCAACTGTTCGATCGTCTGGCAAACCAAGCCGGCGGCAAACGGATCGTTACCAAAGAAATTAGTCTGACGCTGCACCCATCGCGCAAAGATCTCGATGCCCATATCAAAGCGATGGACGAAGCCGGGGTGACGGTATCGATTCTCACCGACCAGGTCCAAGTCATGGGTGCTGACGTGGCCCGGGCATTGAACGATGGGGTCGCCGAAGTGGAGAAGCAACA
>DASSGE010000274.1:0-6983 GCA_035693605.1 Binatia bacterium | reverse complement strand
CGTGCAGCGCCACCGAAGTCTCCGACTCGCCGCCATGGCCTTCGCGATCCGGACGCGGGCTTTGGTAGAACTGCTTGACGCCGTCGCGATAACAGGCGGCGGTCATCTCTGCATCGCTGGCAAAACCGACGACGAGAATCTGCGCGGCTTTATCCGAGATGAGAATCGCCCGCGCATCGTCGAGCGCCTTCATATGATGCAAGTCGCGATGGCCGTTCAGAATAACCAGGCGACTCAGTCCATGGCGCGCGAGCGACCGGCCGATCTCGACAACCATGGAACGCAACGTCTCGGGTTCCAATGACAGCGTGCCGGGAAAGTCGATGGCCGAGCGCGCCACGCCGTAATTGATCGTCGGCGCGACCACGACTTCATACCCCGCCTGTTCCAAAAGCGGCGCCGCCGAGGCGCTATATATCTCCGCCGCAAAGGAATCCAAACCGAGCGGCAAATGCGCTCCATGCTCCTCGACGACACCGACAGGCAGAATCGTTAGCGCCCGGCCGCCGTCGGCCAACCGCTTCACTTCAGGAAATGGAATCTTGGCCAGTTCAAGCATCTCTCACCTCGAAAAACGAGTTGGAGCAGTGCGCTCCCATCCCTAATCCAAAATTAAAATTCCTCCGCCCCGCTAGCGAAACATTTCCCGAAACTTTTTGCTCCAACTCGAAAGCTCTTCGTTGTTGGGCAGCCGCATAACAACGATCTGATCGTCCTTTACGTCCTTTTTGAACTTGTGGTCCGCTTCGGGATTAAAAACATATTCGCCAAAATTGCCGAAGATGCGCTGAGCTTCAGGTCCAACGAAGAAATCGGCGAACAGCCGCGCCGCATTCGGATGGGGCGCTTGGCGATTGATCGCGATGAAACTCAACGACGCCAAGTATTTATTCATGCGCACATACTCGATGGGACCGGGATACTGATATTTGTCTTTGATGTACCCAACGGCGACCTGGATCTCGCCTGAGGTTAACGGCTGGATACTATCCGCGAGACTACGTCCGACTCGCGGCTCCTGCTGCGCCCATCCCTCCACCACCTTGAGCCACTTGGGTCCCAACAGTTTATCGAGATTCAAAACGAACTGCAGCGTGGTCACATGTATTCCCGGATTGGCGATACCGAATTTGCCCTTCCACTTCGGCTGCAACAGCTCCTCCCAACTTTTCGGCGCTTCCTCAGCCTTCACCAGTTGGTGATTATAATTGATGCCGTAGGGCAGGACGCGCCAGGGCGTCATCTTTTTATCCGCGTCGAGAAACTGCTTGGGAAAGGCCTTTGCCGCGGGCGGCTCGAAGACCGCGAACAGGGCCTTTTCGTCGAGCGCCGCCATCACCACTTCGTTGCCCAGCGTCACATCGAACGCCGGCTTTCCCGCCCGCGCTTCGGCCAAACTGCGATTGATCAGCTCGGTCGCGTCGCCGCGCCAATGGCGTAGCTTGATGCCGTACTTTTTCTCGAAGGCATCGCCGACCGCCTTCGACGAGTTAACGGTAATAGCGCCGTAGAGCATCACCTCGCCTTCTTTTTTTGCGGCTTCGACCAGTTCCGGCGTGATCTGCGCCGCAGCCATGGTCGGCGCGAAGGAAAAACCGACCATGAAGAGAGTGAATATGACGAATCGTTGCAACATCAGGTGCCTCCGTAGGATAGCTGCTTTTCTAACGCCGCCGGCAGCGCGGGTCAACGCAAGAGAGAATTTTCGCGCAGGGTTTAGTTGGAATTTCGCCGCTCGGCGTCGAATAGGAAGATTTGTCACATTACTCAAATTGACAGTTCTGGGACTCCCGTCCCGCTTGACTCCTGGATCAATCTAAGACAACTCAAGAGGACCACCGTGTCCAACCGGCAGTCATGAATCCCAACCGAAGCGCGCCCGCCGCCAAACGCAATCTCGCCGCCTTCGGCGTCATGCTGGTGATTTTTCTGTTCGCCATCGATGCCACCATCGTCAGCACATCGATGCCGACCATCGTCGCCAAATTAGGCGGCTTGGAACTCTACAGCTGGGTGTTTTCGATCTATATGCTGACCTCGGCGCTGACCACGCCGATATTCGGCAAGCTCGCCGATCTTTACAGCAAGCGCCGCTTGATGCTGATCGGCATCGGGATATTTCTAATCGGTTCGACGCTGTGCGGCGCCGCCCAGAGCATGGAAGCGATGATCGTTTTTCGCGCCATCCAAGGACTCGGCGGCGGCGCGATTTACGCGCTGTCGTTTATCGTCATCGGCGTCATCTTTCCCGCCGATCAACGCGCCAAGATGCAGGGCATCATCAGTGGCATCTGGGGCGTGGCGTCGGTCCTCGGACCGCTCGCCGGCGGCGTCATCGTCGAGAATTGGAGCTGGCGCTGGATTTTTTTCGTCAACCTGCCGCTGATCGCGATCGCCACCGCGCTCATCGTGATCGGATTGAAAGAACAAATCGATGCGCGTCGGGACGCCCGGCTCGATCTCGCAGGCGCGCTTACACTGCTCGCCGGCCTGCTCTTGATATTCTACGCACTGGCACAAAGCGCCCACGCGCTTCATCCCCTCAACGCCGAAACCATCAGCTACTTCGCCGCCGGCTTGGCGCTCCTGAGTGGATTCTATTTCATCGAGCGGCGCGCCGCCGAACCGATCTTGCCCTTAGATCTGTTTCACATAGGCTTGTATAAGTCCGCCGCGACGGTAGCGACTCTGTGCGCAATGGGCGTGTTCGGCGCCATCAGCTACATGCCGCTGTTTCTCCAAGGCGTCCGCGGCATGACGGCATCGGGCGCCGGTTTCATAATTTTAATTCTCAGCATCGGCTGGACCGCCGGCAGTTTACTTGCCGGCCGCTGGATCAATGTTTTCGGCTATCGCTTCGCCGCGGTTGCCGGCATGAGCCTGCTCGCCGCGGGCTACGCCATTTTCATTGCGCCCTGGTTCAGCGCCAGCATCGTCGCGGTCGCATTGAGCGCCGCCGCCATCGGTGTCGGCATGGGCATGGCCAATCTCACCACGCTGGTCGCCGCCCAGAGTTCGGTCGCACCGCAACGGATCGGTGTGGCGACCTCGACGGTCATGTTGTTCCGTACCTTCGGCGCGGCTTTTGCCGTCAGCGTCATGGGCACCGTCATGCTCAGCAAAATGCAAGATTCGCTAGCGTTGTTGCGCGCCGCAAACCCCGCTGTCGACCCGCGCATGTGGGCCAAGCTCGCCAACCCGCAAAATCTACTGGAGCCGCTGACTCGCGCTCAGATTTCCGCGGATCTGCTGCCTAAATTGATTACCAGCCTAGGCGACGCGCTGTGGTATGCATTCTTCGCCGGCTTCGTGCTGATGCTGTTCGGTCTCATCGCAAGTTGCTACATGGCTAACACGACACCGGCGAACACGCCGCGAAGCTCGGAAAGAGCTTGAGAGCGAGACACGATCTTGAGCCGCTAGGCTGGAATTGAACGATTGACAGATCGTGGTTCAACCCGATACACCGGAACAAGATTGCATCGCTTTTAAGGACTAGATGAGTCATGGCCGATCATTCAACCACAGCTGAAGCGGTTACCTCCGAAAGCGGCGCGCCGACCCTCGAAGCGACGCTAAAACAAAAGCGCATGGCGCTGAGCTTGATAAGCGGCTGCCATGTACTCAATCATCTGCAATATAGCATCACGTCCGTGATGTTCCCGGTGATGATGACCGACCTCGGTTTCGGTCTCGTCGGTTTGGGATTTATTTCCGCGCTGTCGAGCTTTGTCGGCCAGGGACTGCAAGTGTTCTACGGCTTCTTGTCGAATTTCTTCAAACGCACCACCATGCTCGCATTCGGCAACTGCGTTGTCGGCCTCACCGCGATGTCGCAGTACTTCGTCGGCAGTTACCCGCAGCTAGTCGCCGCCCGCGTCGCCATCGACGCCGGCTCGAGCCCGCAGCATCCACTCGGATCGAGTATATTGTCGCGCTACTATCCGCAGTCGCGCGGCTGGGCGCTGACCTTTCACCACTCGGCAGGAAACTTCGGTTCGTTTATTGGCCCGGCCGCGGCATCCTTAGCATTGCTTTATTTCAGCTGGCAAACTGCGTTCGTCATTTTCGGCGCATTGAGCCTCATCATGGGACTGACGTTATTTCTCGTCCAGGACCACGCCGGCGCCGCCAGCGAACAACTCGGCGGCAAAGCGAAAGCCAAAGCCGGCTTCGACGCCTACCTCCAGTGTTTGCGTAACCGCAATATCGTTCTTACGTCGCTGGTCCTGATGGTCGGCGCAGCCGGACGCGGCACCGGCGTCAACATGACCTACCTCGTGCCCTTCTTCATGAACAAATTCGGCGTCAGCGCCTCGGGCGGCGGATTCATCCTCACGCTGATGCAAGCAGCGGGCTTGGTCGGCCCCATCCTGATCGCCTGGTTGTCGGACCGCTCCGGCAAGCGCCGCGGCATCACGCAGATCACCTTACTGCTTTCGGCCTTAACCACAATTTGGCTGGTGCAGCATGGCTCATTGAGTATTTTGTTCTACGCCAATCTGCTGCTCTACGGCGCCTTCGTCCAAGCGCGCGGCGCGCTGACGCAGACCATGATCGGCGACTTCGCCAGCCCGGAGCTCACCGACGCGGCTTTTTCGATCTACTACTTCGTCGGATTTATCTCGGGTCCGATCTGGACTTTGATCATCGGCTACGTGATGGAGCACTACGGCTTCACCCCGGCGTTCTATATCGCCGCCGGCACCTACATCGCCGGCATGCTGTTGCTCTGGTTCGTCAAGGAAGAGCCCAAGCCAGTGCCAGCGGTCGTATAGACTAAATTTCTCGACCGTCGGTAATTTGTCCCGCGTCCATATCCGCACAAAGCGCAACCGTAAGCGCAACGCGCCGACATCCTAAACGAACACGATCACGGCTTGCTGTTCCCATGACCGTCCAAATCATCGCCCTCGCAGCGGCCATCGCTTACGCGTTGAGTTTCATTCTCTCCAAGCGCGGCTTCAAAAATTCCACGCCGATCACCATCACTTTTGTCTCTCTGCTGATTCAGACCGTGACGTTATTCACGATCGCGCTCACCGTCACCGGCATTCCCGCCGTTACTCCGTTCGTATTCATGCTTTTCGCCATTGCCGGGGTCTTGCAGGCGGCGGTGCGCCAACTGACCTACATCGGCATAGAAAAAATCGGCGCCGCGCGCAGCGGCCCGATCCGCGCTTCCGTGCCGCTGTGGAGCGCGGCGATTGCGATCTTTTTCCTCGGCGAAACTATCACTGCCGCCATTGGCCTCGGCACGATCCTCATCGTCGGCGGTATCCTGCTGATCTCCTGGCGCGCCGATGAACATGTCAAAGACTTCCGCCCGTGGTTCATCATCGCGCCGCTGCTGGCCGCGATCCTGGGCGGCGTGGTCTACCCGATCCGCCGCTACGCGCTGCGCTTTGCCGACGAACCGATCTTTTTCGGCGCTGTCGTCGGCATCGTCGGCCTGTTTTGCACCAGCGCCTTTCTCGCCCTGCCGAGCACCAAGGACCGGCTGGTCTGGAACAGGGATTCGATCGGTTATTTTATCGCCGGCGGCTTCTTTGAATCCTTGGGTCTCCTGTTGGTCCTCTACGCCCTTACCTTCGGCCCGGTCGTCATGGTCACTCCGCTCACCGCCACGCTGCCGTTGTGGGTCGTCATCCTGAGCCGGATTTTTCTCCGTGATGTCGAGAAGATCACCCCCCGCATCGTCATCGGCGCCGCCCTGGTGGTCGCTGGCACCGTCGCCATATCCGTGGCGAGAAGCTAAGCCGTAATTAACAGACGGCCACTCTCGTGCTATAGAAAAAAATACTTTCCCAAAGAGGAGCGCCCTATGGCCAAGATTACCTTGCGTGTGAACGGCAAGTCGCAAGCCCTCGACACCGAGCCTGAAATGCCGCTGCTCTACGCCCTGCGCAACGATTTACAGTTAAACGGTCCCAAGTTCGGCTGCGGCTTGGCCCAGTGCGGCGCGTGCACGGTCATCATGGACGGCGTGGCGATCCGCTCTTGCATCACGCCGGTCGCCGCCGCGCATAACAAAGCGGTCACCACCCTCGAGGGCTTGGGCAACACCAAAAAGCTCCACAAGATCCAGCAAGCCTTCGTCGACGAGCAGGCCGTCCAATGCGGCTACTGCATCAACGGCATGATCATGACCACCAAAGCCTTGCTCGATAAAACTCCGAAGCCGACGGATACCCAGATCAAAGAAGCTCTGGCCGGCAATCTATGCCGCTGCGGCACCCATTTGCGCATCGTCCGCGCGGTCAAAAGGGCGTCGGGACAATTGGCTTAAGGGAGAATCGCTATGAAGACACCGACCATTACTCGTAGACAATTTCTTAAGACCACCGGCGGGCTGGTCGTAACCTTCAATTTGTTTCCAGCTCCGTCGCTTTTGGCGCAATCAAATGTGGAACCGAGATTCGACGCCGACCCGACGCAACTCGACTCGTGGCTGCGGATCGCCCCCGACGGCACGGTGACCGTCTATTCCGGCAAAGTCGATCTCGGCACGGGCGTGGAAACCGCGCTGGCGCAAATCGTTGCCGAAGAATTGGACGTACCCTTCAATCGCATCCACATGATCGGTCTCGACACGGCCAAAGCCATTGACCAAGGTATCACCGCCGGCAGCCGAACCATCGAAAGAGGCGGCCCACAATTGCGCCAGGCCGCTGCGGCGGCGCGGCAGGAACTGCTCAAGCTCGCCGCTGCTCGACTCAGCTCGGCGCCAGACAAATTGATCGTCAAAGACGGCGTGGTCAGCGACGGGAAATCATCCGTATCCTACGGCCAGCTCATCGGCGGCAAACAGTTCAACGTCAAGATCACCGCCGAGGGCACCGGCTGGAACATGAAAGTCGCGCCCGAGGTGCGCGCGAAAGACGTCAGGGATTATAAAATCGTCGGCACCTCGCAGAAACGGCTCGATCTGCCGCCTAAGCTCACCGGAGAATTCGTCTACGCCCACGACGTGCGCGTCCCTG
>DASSGE010000273.1:0-5770 GCA_035693605.1 Binatia bacterium | reverse complement strand
CGCTCATGACGATGGCGCCGAAGAAGGCGGACCAGAAACCGGCGATGGCAAAGCCCGGGACCAGGTAGGCGGCGAGCATCAGCATCAGGGCGTTGATGACCAACAGGAAAATGCCGAGTGAAAGAATGGTGATGGGGAAGGTGACGATTTTCACAATGAATCCGACGGTGGCGTTGACCAGCCCAATCACGAGCGGTGCGATCAAAGCTGGAGCGATCCCATCGACATGGATTCCCGGGATCAGGTAGCCGACCACGACTAAGCTTATGGCACTGATGACCCAATGAATTATTAAATTCCACATGATGGCTTAGGCCATAACACAGGGTCATGTGACTTCTCAAGGAAGTTTGATTGGATACCCTTGCGGGAGTCGATCCAGAATGTAGAATAAGCCAACGCACAGTAAGGAGGCATGTACGTCATGTCAAAGCAGGAACTCGAAAGCGTCGCGCAAGCGATGGTCGCAAAAGGTAAAGGCATTCTCGCCGCCGATGAAAGCATGGGCACGATCAAGAGACGATTCGATAGCATCAAAATCGATTCCAACGAAAATAACCGGCGCGCGTATCGCGAGATGCTCTTCACCACCAAGGGTCTCGAGGAAGCGGTCAGCGGGGTAATCCTGTTTGACGAAACTTTGCGCACCGCGGCCAGTGACGGCACGCCGTTCGCGCAGGTTTTAGCCAAGAAGGGCATCATGCCGGGAATTAAAGTCGACAAAGGCCCTGTGGACATTCCCGGCTTTCCCGGCGAGACCGTCACCGAGGGACTCGACGGATTGCGCGCCCGGTTGAAGGAATATCGTGAGTTGGGTGCTAAGTTTGCCAAATGGCGCGCTGTGATAACCATCGGCAACGGTATTCCGACCTACACTTGCCTACAGGTCAATGCCCATGCGCTGGCGCGTTACGCCGCGCTATGTCAGGAAGGCGGCATTGTGCCGATCGTCGAGCCGGAAGTGTTGCTCGATGGCGATCATACGATCGAACGCTGTGAGGAAGTAACTGAACAGGCTCTGCGCGTCACCTTCGCAACGCTGATGCAGCAGCGGGTTCATCTCGAGAGCATGATTCTTAAACCGAGCATGGTGGTGTCAGGCAAGGATAATCCGCGCCAGGCCGGTGTCGATGAGGTTGCCGAGCGCACGATCCGTTGCTTGAAGCGCACCGTACCCGGAGCCGTTCCCGGCGTTGCTTTTCTCTCCGGCGGGCAAAGCGCCGTCAGCGCCACCGAACATTTAAATAGGATGAACCAAATGGGTCCGCATCCCTGGCAGGTGAGCTTCTCCTATGCCCGTGCGTTGCAGGATCCCGCGCTCAAATCCTGGAAGGGCGAGCCGGGAAACGTTACCGCGGCGCAGAAGATTTTTTACCATCGCGCCAAGATGAACAGCGCGGCGCGCAGCGGCAGCTATAACCAAGCGATGGAAGCAGCCGCGTAGCTCGACAGAAGCGCCGCAGTCCAAGTTTCATAGCACAGTGACCACAAGAGCGCTGCACTGAGCGGCCGCGTTGGGGTTAGATTGCGTGATCGATGACCGACCAGGTTTTTAAGAACTCCACAAGAAAGTGGCTTGTCTGGATCGTAGCTTTACTGATTACGCTCGCTCCTATCGGTGGGATTTTGACCCTGCACCGCTGGTCGAATACGAATCATCGGATGGTGGAGCTGTTGAGTCAGATTGAATCCTTGGCCAACCGCTTAAGCGCGACAGAATGGGAGGCGGTGGCACGCCATGGACTTATTACCGAGCTCAAACATTCGCAACAGTTAGTTCGTTTCGAGCTCGATCGAGTTTTTGCCGAGTTGCATCGGCATGCGACGGATGAGGAACTGCTGGCGATTCACAAGACTTACCGGGCCTACATCGACGCCATCGACGAAGAGTTCCGTCTGCTGGAACATACCCGCATCGCCGAGGCGATTCGAATGGACGATGAAAAAGTCGATTCCACTTTCGACGCGTTGATCGATCTGCTCGGTCATGCGCAGATTCGCTACGCTGCAGCTTCGCGCTGGACGATATTTGCCGCCGATATCGGGTCTTCCCTGGCGTTGATTTTGGCCGCGCTTTTTACCGGGATCTTATTTTCGCGTTATGAGCAGGTGCAGCGGGGCGAACAAGTGCTTTTGGCGGCGCAAAATGCCCTGCGCCAGAGTGAAGCGCGTTTCCGCTCGTTGGTGCAGAACGCTTCGGAGGTAATGGCGGTACTAAATCCATTGCCGCCGACAGTTCTTTTCATCAGCGATTCGGTCCGGCGAATTCTCGGCCACAACCCTGATCGACTCACCGGTAGCGATTTCGGCAAGCTGGTTCATCCGGACGACGGCGGTAAAATGCAACGCTTTCTCGCCAACTGTGCTTACAGCTCCGCGTTGACCCATACCATAGAAGTTCGTTTGCGGCGCGGCGACGGCCAATGGACCACCGTTGAGATTTTTGGCGATAATCGACTGGCCGACCCGGCGGTCGGCGGGCTCGTGGTCAATTTTCGCGATGTTTCAGAAGCACGCCAGATCGAGGCCGCACTGACGCAAAAAGGCTATGAGTTCGATCCGACGGACAGAAAGCTGCATTGATACGCGCTGAGTTAACTAATACCGCTTGGTCGCGCCGAACGATGGACGAAAAGTGGGTGCCCCGCTGGCTCAAGGCTGGTAGCCGTTCCTGACCAATCCTTTTGCGAAAGAGAAACATCGACCGCAAGATAGCGCAATCGATGATACACACGAGGTATTGCATGAGTCGTACAGCCTTGTTTCGTCGTTTTGTTCGGATGGTTCGCATCGGCAATTATTGCGACAGGCAAATTTTACCAGTGCGTGAAGGGTCAGGCGAACTGGGGTACCTTCAATCCCGAGGCGGTTTGACGCGGCGGGAATTTCTTGCCGATGCCGGCAAGCTGACCGGTGCGGGATTCGCGGCAACCTTGCTCAATCCGGTGTCACGCGCCTTTGCTGCGCCGTCACGCCAGCAGCAAATCAATATCGCGATCGTTGGCGCAGGGTTGGCCGGGCTTGCCTGTGCGTATGAACTAAAACGCCAAGGGATTACGGCAAAACTTTATGACGCTGCGAGCCGCGTCGGCGGCCGCTGCTGGTCCTTGCGCCATTTTTTTCCTGGCCAGGTGGCCGAACGCGGCGGTGAGTTTATCGACACGCCGCATAAGACTTTACTCGGTTACGTCAAAGAGTTGGGCTTGACGCTGGAAGATGTCGACAAGCAGCCTGGAGAGGTGTTTTATTATTTTGGCGGCCAACGCTACTTCGAGAGCGCAATTATCGACGAGTACCGCGCCTTCGTTCCGGTTATGCGCGAAGATCTACGCAAACTTTCCAATCAGCCTACAGCGGCGGATCATACCATCGATGATCTTCTGCTCGACAGCATGAGTCTGGGAGAATATCTCGACCGGCGCGGCGCCGGGGAACTGCTCAAGGCAGTGATCGAACAGGCCTATAAAGCCGAGTATGGCCTCGAGATCGATCAACAGAGCTGTCTCAATTTCTTGTTGTTTATTCATGCCGACCGGCGATCCAAGTTTACCCCGTTCGGAATTTTCAGCGACGAGCGCTATCACGTGGTCGAGGGCAACGACCGCATCGCCGAAGGCTTGAGCAAGCGCTTGCCCGGGCAGATCGAGCCCGATCTGCGACTGGTGCGCGTGCTCAAGACGGTGACGGGGAAAATCGAGTTGAGCTTGACGCGTGGCGCGGCCACTCGAACGTCCAGTTTCGATGCTGTCGTGTTGGCGTTGCCCTTTACGACTCTTCGCGAGGTCGAACTCCACGACAGCCTCGGCTTGCCGAGTTGGAAAATAGACGCGATTAATTTGTTAGGTTACGGCACCAACGCCAAGATGATGCTGGGTTTCAATGGCCGGCCCTGGCTTGCCTTGGACGGCAACGGCGAGTCTTACAGTGATCTGGCCCATCACCAACTTACGTGGGAGACCAACCCGACTCGCGCGACCGCGAATCGTGGTGTGATTACGGACTACTCAAGCGGTGCGCGTGGCGCAGGATTGAACCCCGTGAACTCCCAAAGCGAAGCCGCGTTATTTCTGAGTGATCTTAATTTGATATTTCCTGGGGCGCTAACGGCGGCGACGCGCGACGGCAGCGGAAACCTGCGCGTTCACCTCGAGCACTGGCCATCCAATCCGTTCGCCCGCGGCTCTTATACTTGCTATCGCCCAGGCCAGTTTACCAGCATCGCGGGCAATGAAAGCCGGCCTATCGGCAATCTCTATTTCGCCGGCGAACACACCAACTCTTTTTATGAATGGCAGGGTTTTATGGAAGGCGCTGCGCTTTCCGGCCTTGCGGCGGCGCGGATGATTCTTCAGGACGTAAAAGCCAGTGTCTTGCCATGATGTGTCATTTCCGCTGCCGCGGACACGAGAAAATGAATGGTCTGGGTTTCCTGCGGACTGCGCGATTTGACACCACCGCGGTTCTCGTCGTATCGTTAAAGTCCTGTTTGTTGATTTATTTTGTCATTAGCAAAACTGGAGGATTCCATGGCTTATGATCTGTTAATTCGTGGTGGGCGCGTGGTCGATGGGTCGGGCTTGCCGTCTTATGTTGCCGATGTCGGCGTTAAAGACGGCAAGGTCGCGGAAATTGGCAAGATTAAAGAGGGTGCGGCGAAGACCATCGATGCCGGTGGCCTTGCGGTGTCGCCGGGATTTATCGACCATCATACTCATCTCGACGCGCAGATGCTCTGGGATCCCTACGGCACTTGTGAGCCGCAGCATGGCGTGACTTCGGTGGTGATGGGCAATTGCGGATTGTCGTTGGCGCCGGTTCGTCAGGGTATCGAAGACGCGATTGTTAAAAGCTTCGTGCGTGTTGAGGCGATCCCGCGCATCGCGCTCGAGCAGGGCGTGAAATGGAACTGGCATAGCTACGGCGAGTACCTCGATAATTTCGAAGGCAAGGTTGGCATCAATGTCGGCGGGCTGGTCGGTCATATTGCCGTTCGTCATCACGCCATGGGCGAAGAGGCGGTGGAGCGCAAGGCCA
Organism: Binatia bacterium; assembly: GCA_035693605.1. Classification (GTDB taxonomy): domain Bacteria; phylum Desulfobacterota; class Binatia; order UBA9968; family UBA9968; genus DP-20. The sequence continues at coordinate 736 of DASSGE010000273.1, read as the reverse complement.
CTGGAACCGAAGTCCAAAAGATGAAGGGCTTGGTGCTCGACGCTATGGAAGGCGGCGCCTTGGGCATGTCGACCAACCGCAACGATCGCCATATGCGCGAGGACGGCAAGCCGGTGTCGAGCCGCTTGGCCGACGACGACGAATTTTTTGCCCTCTGCGACGTGTTAGGCGAGCGCAATGCCGGCGTGATCGAGACGATTCTTGGACGCAATAAGGTTGAACATTTCGAGTGGTATCATGAGTTAGCCAAGCGGACCCAGCGGCCGATTCTTTGGCAGAGCCTGCAACATCGTTGGTCTGAACCCAACCTCTGGCGCGAGCAACTCGAGGCCGTCGAGCCGATTTTTAAAGCCGGTTACCAGGCTTATGGTTTGACTCACACGGTGCCGCTGGTGCGCCACTTTACGTTGAAGGACTGCCAGATTTTCGATGAATTCCCGACCTGGAAGAATCTTATGTTTCTGCCGGTGGAGGTACGCAAGCAGGCATTTGCCGATGCGGCGACGCGCACCAAGTTGCAGCATGAAATCGACAACCTGCGCTTGACCAACTACCACAAACGCTGGGATATCCCTAAGGTCGAGAAGTGCTTCAAGGCGGAGAATCAACAATATGTCGGCAAGACCATTGCCGAGATGGCGGCCATGCGCAATCAAGCGCCCATCGATGCGTTCCTCGATCTCGCCCTCGACGAAAACTTGGAGACGATTTTCTGGAACGCCAACAACGGCGGCGA
>DASSGE010000272.1:0-4481 GCA_035693605.1 Binatia bacterium | reverse complement strand
TAGTCTTGTCGAAGCCTGGCCGAATCATTATCTCAACGACGAACAACAGATTTTTCAAACCGATCCATGGATCTACGGCTTGGAAGCGAATCGGCATGTTTTGGAAAAGTTTTTTGCATACTGCCACGCTCAGGGCATATCGGGGCGCAACATTGTCATCGAAGATATTTTCCATCCGAGTACGCTCAAACTGAGCGAATAATTTTCACCAGCCTTCGAAGGGAGTTCCCATGACCACGGCGTCCGCGATCAATACCAATGCGAACGGCAACATCGATCTGCGCGATTGGCTCAAAGAAGTAAAACGGCTCGAGCAGTTGGAAACCATTTCCGGCGCTCATTGGGATCTCGAACTTGGCGCACTGACCGAGATCATTCTTGAACGTATCGCCACTCCACCTGCAGTGATTTTCGACAATGTTTCAGGTTCGGAGCCGAATCGCCGGGTATTGGTAAACATGTTGGAGACTTTGGAGCGCACCGCACTGACGTTAAACCTCCCGTTAGACTTGAAGATTATTCCTCTCATTGACGCGTTGCGAGCGCGCTTGCGTGCCATGCAGCCGATTCCGGCTAACGTCGTCAAGACGGGTCCGATATTGGAAAATATCGCCCATGGCGATCAAATTGATCTGACCAAGTTTCCCGTCCCACGCTGGCACGCTGGCGACGGTGGCCGGTATCTTGGCACCGCCCATTTGGTCGTGACCCGTGATCCGGAAACTAATGTCGAGAATATCGGCTGCTACCGGGTCATGTTGCAGGACAAGGACAAGGTTTGCTTGTACATCTCTCCCGGCAAGCATGGCAAGATTCACTACGAAAAGGCCATGAAGGCCGGCAAAACCTTTCCGGTGGTGATGGCCTTTGGCCAGCATCCTTTGCTTTACATTGCTGCCTCTCAGGCCGTGCCTTTTGGTGTGAGCGAATATGATTGGGCTGGCGGACTCATCGGCCAGCCCGTCGACGTCATTGAAGGCCCGGTGACCGGCTTGCGATTCCCGGCCAATTCCGAGATCGTCATTGAAGGCGAAATTGTTCCCGGCGAGTCGATGCAAGAAGGTCCTTTCGGCGAGTGGCCAGGATATTATGCCAGCGCCCGGCGCGCCGAGCCGTTCGTGCGAGTCAAGGCGCTCTACTATCGCAACGATCCGATTATCACTGGAGCGGCGCCATTCAAACCGACTATTCATGGCATGTATCGCTCATGCTTGCGCGCTGCGACGGTGTGGAACGGTATGGAGCAAGCGGGTGTTCCGGACATCAAGGGTGTCTATCTTCCACCTCCGGCGCAACGCTTCATGATCGTTGTTGCCATCACCCAGCGTTACCCTGGGCATGCGAAACAAGCCGCGCTTGTTGCCAGTCAATGTCACGCCGGCGCTTACCTCGGCCGCTACGTTGTCGTCGTCGACGACGATATCGATATCACCAATACCGATGAAGTCATGTGGGCGATCTGCACCCGCACCGATCCGGCAACTTCGGTGGACCTGCTCCGGCGCTGTTGGAGCGGTCCCCTCGACCCGATTATTCAACCGGGCCAGAAGGGTTTCAATTCGCGAATGATCATCGAGGCGGTCCGGCCTTGGGAGTGGCGAGATAAATTTCCTGCCACCAGCGCCATTACAGACGAGACGCGCCAGCAATACGCGTCAAAATGGCAAAATCAGTTGGCGCAGGTTCAGGCCCGTCATACTCAGGCGCGCTATCGCGGCGACTGAAATGACAATTGAGTACGCTCGCAGCGTGCACTCCAGGCGCTAACTGCCGCCTGAGTCTCGCTCGCGAAAAGAGCTTTCGTCAATTCTCTCTGAATACCAAGTCTGACTTTCGCTTTCCTTTATTCACACCTGAGAGTGGGCGAAAAGCGCATGGATTGAGCAATATTGTCCATGATTGCGGAACTTTCTCGACCGAGCGCAGCATCAGCCATGTTGTGGAATTCTCTGGAAATATCGGGCTTTATCCGTCATTAGCAGCGTCGATTGGTAATTGGCATGAGTCGTGCTGATGCTACGCCCCGACTAGACGTGCCTCAGCTATTTCGACAAGGAAAAAGGAGACAATTGTGATGGAAGAAATCATGACCCCTTCGGAAGTGGCGTCGCTGCTGAAAATTCATCTCAAGACGGTTTACAAGCTCGCAGAAAAAGGAGTTATCCCCGGTAATCGCATCGGCCGCAGCTGGCGCTTCAGCCGTGGTGATGTGTTGGAATTAGTCTCGACCAAATCGATGAATCTTTCGGAGTCGGGCGACGGCGACGTGAAACTCGCGGTAAACGGCAAATAATTCAAATCGGTTAGCGCGCGAGTTTGCTCAATGGAACACGATTCAATCCGGCAACTGCGGAGTTTTTTGGACGAGCGCGGCAAGACGTTGGAACAAATTTCCATCCTTCGCTCAACGCTCGGCTCTTTTCGCGACGATCCGACATCCTCCCTGCCTCGGCAGTCCGCTGAGGATTCTTCGGTTGACGTCACCGATACAACGGTAGGTGCATATTACCAGCGCCTCTTGCAGGCGCTGCAGACAATGCAGGGGCAAATCGAGCAACGCGTGCGTCCGGCCGCGCAGCTGGTAATACAAAACCAAGTTGACCAATTGCGCTACGAGGCCGATGAAAAAAAGGCAGCGTTACGTGATTGTCTGAGCCAATTAGATCAGAGCCTTTTGCAGTGTTTGGCGGGCCTAGACGAATATCAAAGACGTCGCGCCGATCTCGATAGGCTCAACAAAAATCTGGCCCGGCTGGGCGTCTCTCCTGAACCACTTCCTGAAGAGTTTTCTGTGGGAAACTTGAGTGAAACCATAAGCACCAGGATGATGAAACTCGACAGGGGTTAGAAGTTTCATTTACACTTAAGCGCTGCGACCAAGAATTTCTCGCAGTCGGCGTGTTATCGTTTTCTTGTAAGCTACTGGCCAAGAATCCGACAGTTTGGTGCGCCCGACAGGAATCGAACCTGTACTTAGGGTTCCGGAGACCCTCGTGATATCCTTTTCACTACGGGCGCGTGGCAATTTTTCTATCACCGGGTCGGCGACCAGTCAACGCGTTCTGTCTCAATGGCGCCGGCGATACGCGTCATTTGCTCATGAATGAGCGCATTAGCCGCTAAAGTTTCCATACCATAGATATCAAACCGCCGTCCGCGAAAATCGCTGAGCGTGCCGCCGGCTTCGGCGACGATCAAACTTCCCGCGGCAACGTCCCAAGGCTTCAGTTTCAATTCCCAATAGCCGTCGATGCGACCGCACGCGACATAGCACAAGTCCAGGGCCGCAGCGCCGTTTCGACGGATGCCTTGGCAGCAGGTTAAAAAAGCTTTGAAGTAGCTCAAATAATAATCGGCATGATCGCGCCTGTCGTAAGGGAATCCCGTGGCGAGCAAAGCTCGCTCCAAGTCGTCGACGGCGGAGCAGCGAATGGTCTGCCCGTTAAGCGTTGCGCCGTGATCTTTGAACGCGCGGAAGCACTCGCCTCGCAACGGATCATAGACCAAGCCGAGAATCACTTCATTAGCACGCTCAAGGGCGATGGAGACACAGAAATGCGGGTAGCCATGGGCGAAGTTAGTCGTGCCGTCGAGCGGGTCAACGATCCAGCGGTAGGGACTTTCGTGACGCTGTAATCGGGTTTCTTCCTCAGCCAATATCGAATGGTGGGGGAATCTCTGAGTCAGGACTTCGACAATCGCGTGCTCGCATTGGCGATCGGTATCGGTCACCAGATCTATCACACCTTTATAGTCGACGGTTTTGGGTTTTTGCCAGCTAGCGCAAATGATTCTGCCCGCGGCGTCGGCCGCTTCCCACGCGGCATCGAGATATGCACTAAAGATTTCCGTCATGATTGGCTCAACTTTCGCAATTATCCGGCAGCTATGTTAGCTAATGGCCCGTGAAGATTCGAGCGCCGGCGAAAATCAATTTAAGTTTGCGCGTGATTGGCAAACGCGCTGACGGTTATCACGAGCTCGATACAATCATGGTGCCGGTGTCGCTCTACGATGAAATTGAAATTCGTCAGATTCGTCGGGCCACGTCGCGATGTAAATTCTCCGCGCAGGTAGTAATTCACTGCAGCAATCCGCAAGTGCCATTGGGGCAGGATAATATCGCCTATCGCGCCGCCGAATTGTTGATTGCTAAGGCTAAGATTCGCCAGCCGGTAGCGATCCGCATTCATAAAAATATTCCCATTGGTGCCGGATTGGGTGGCGGTAGCAGCGATGCCGCAGCGGTGTTAATCGGGCTCAACCGTATGTGGAAGTTGGGCTTCTCGGTGCGCCAACTGCAGCGGTTGGCGCTACAACTCGGGGCTGATGTGCCGTTTTTTATTCGCGCCAAGCCGGCGCGCGCGCGTGGAATTGGTGAAAAGCTTCAATTGCTGCCGAAGCTGCGACGTCGCTGGCTGGTCTTGGTCTATCCAGGATTCCCGGTGGCGACTGCGTGGGTGTACGGAAATCTCTCGCTA
>DASSGE010000271.1:0-3429 GCA_035693605.1 Binatia bacterium | reverse complement strand
TGCGCGTCGACGCGGCCAAAGTAAAGTTATTCGGCACCGAGTTGGCGCACAAAGTCATCGATTTCGCGCTTGAAGCTGTGGGCCCGTCGGCTATGCGCAAAGAACATGTGATCGCGCGCGCCTTCCGCCACGCACGGGCGCGCCGGATCATCGAAGGACCGTCGGAAGTGCAGCGCCATATCATCCAACGCGAACTGTTTCGCCAGGGAAGTAGCTTATTAGAGATAGATTAGCGAAGTGTTGGTCCGATTGAACCGTTGAACTTTTGAACGTTGAACCGACTTGTCGTTCAAGGGTTCAAAGGTTCAAGGAAAGAACGAAAAGCCTGACCGATGGACTTAAAGTTAAGCGAAGAAGAAAAGCTTATCAAAGAGACCGCGGCACAGTTCGTCGACAAGGAACTGATTGCCCGCGAAGGCGCATTTCTCAAACAGGCGCAGCCATTCTTGCCGCCGGGGGCGCCGCAACGGCGTGAGCTCGATGCGGCTATTGCGGCGGAGCTTGCCCAAAAGGCGCGGACAGTCGGTTTGTGGGCGTTGGAATTGCCGGAAACAATGGGCGGGTCGGCGATGGGCCATGTCGCTCAAGTGTTGATTCACCGCGAGTTTGGCCGCTCGGTGTTGCCGTTTGCGCCTTCCGTGATCCCAGGTTTCATGTTCGAGACGCAATATGGTCAAGCGCTCGCTGCCGGCGAATTGTCGTTGGCTCTGGCGTTTGACGAAGCCCACAAGACCGGCAGCTTGTCTCACCTGCGCACGCTTTATCGCCAGGAGCCCGAAGGAGCGATCCTGCAAGATTCGCTTATGGATGTGTTCACGCCCGGCGCCGATCTGTTCCTATTCCCGGCGCGGGAACAGGGCACGCAGCGTCTGGGTCTGTTTGTCATCGCGCGCGACGCCCCTGGTCTCAATATCGTCGATGAAGGCGATCTCACCACCGACGCAACGGTGGCCCGGTTATCGTTGCGCCACTGCCGTATCGCCAATGAGCAATTGTTGGGTTACGAGTACGAAGCCGGCGCGATCATCGCCAGCGAGCAGATGCGCATCGCGGCCCGCGCGCTCGGGATCAGCATGCGCTGCCTGGCAGCGTCCATCGAACATGCCAAAAATCGCGTCACCTTCGGCCGCCGGCTGGCCGAACGTCAAGCGATTCAATGGATGTTGGCCGATTTGTCCATCGAGATTCGCACAACGACTTGGATCACCTTGGAAGCTGCCTGGCGTGCCGATAACGATCTGCCCTATTTCGATGAGGCGGCGCTGGCCAAGAAGCGCGCCGCGCGAATGGCCTTCCAAGCCGCCGATACTGCCATCCAGATTCACGGCGGCTACGGTGTCTGTAAAGAATTTCCCTTTGAAGGTTTTTATCGGGAAACGCGCTTGATGCGGCTGGTCTACGGCCGCGAGGAAGAGATGAATCGGACGGCGGGGGAGAGGTTTTTAGGGCACTAGGCAATAGGCGCTAGGCAATAGTAAGAACTCTCTTGTCCGAGATTCCTGCTGTTGCCTGTTGCCTACTGGCTATTGCCTCGAAGCGACTGAAAGGAGCGAGCAACGAATGAGACGTAAAAAAGTATGTTTTGTCGGTTATGGGTCGACGGAGTATTCGCGAAAATCGGAAGAGTCGCTGTTGGGACAGTATGCCATCGCGATTCGCGCGGCACTCAATCAAACCGGGCTTAAAAAGAAAGACATCAATGGTTTGTCGGTGACGACCCAAGCGAGTCCCGACACGGCGCCCCATGTGGCGGAGCAGTTGGGTTTCGAGCTCGATTGGGTGCTCAATGCCGACTATGGCGGCGCCAGCGGTGTCGGTGCTGTGAGCCGGGCGGCGGACGCCATCGAATGCGGCCATCTTGATATTGCATTGTTACTGGCGGGCAACTCCTTTGACCGTAGCGTGGCGCATCAACGGCAATTGGAATATCAGCGCGGCAACTTCGTCGATGTCTACGGCTACGGCGGGCCCAATTCACTGATGGCGTTGATTCAACGGCTGCACATGGAGAACTTCGGCACGAGCTTGGAACAGATCGGCAAGATCGCCGTGGCGCAGCGCTTCAACGCGATCAACAATCCCCAGGCTTTGTTTCGCGAGCCGATGACGATGCAGGACTATCTAAACTCACGAATGATTTCCGACCCGGTGCGTTTGTTCGACTGCGTCATGCCTTGCTCGGGCGCGGAGTGCCTTATCCTCGCGTCGGAGGAGAAGGCCAAACAGTTGACCGATAAACTGGTTTATCTCGTCACCGACGCCGAGAAGGTTCACTATCAGGTCGCCAACATGCTGCCGGAAAAAACCACATTCGGTATGAAACTAGTGGGCGAAAAAATCTTCTCGGAAGTGAAGCGCGAGGACATCGACCTGTTCGAGATCTACGACGATTATCCTATCGCTGTGATGATTCAGATCGAGGACTTCGGCTACTGCAAGAAGGGTGACGGCGGCAAATTTGTCGATGCCCATGACCTAACTTATAAAGGAGACTTTCCGGTCAACACCGGCGGCGGCGAATTGTCCGTTGGTCAGGCGGGCTTAGCTGGCGGTTTTCTTCATGTTGTCGAAGCGCTGCGTCAATTGCGCGGCGAAGCCGCCGGTCATCAAGTGGCGAAAGCCGAACGAGCTCTGGTCACCGGCATCGGCTGGCTCAACTACGGGCGCAACCTCGGAACCACCAGCGCGCTGGTCATGGAGAGGAGAAAATAATGGCTGAAGCAAGAGCACCGCAAAAAAGTTTACCGAAGATCAACCCGGTGGACCGGCCGTTTTGGGAAGGCGCGCGCAACAACAAATTCTTGCTGCAAAAGTGCAAGAGCTGCGGCAAGGTGCAGTTCTTCCCGCGCATCGCCTGCGTCGACTGTTTCGGCGAGGTCGATTGGTTCGAGGCCAAGGGCACCGGCAAGATTCACAGCTTCACCCTGGTGCGCGTGCCAAGAAATCCGGCGTTCAAGGAAGAAGCGCCGATCTATTACATCAACGTGATCCTCGACGAAGGCGTGATCATCGAAAGCCGCCTGCTCGGCGATAATAAAGAAACGGTCAAGATGGGCGACCGCGTCAAGGTGCGCTACGAGCAGACGCATAATCCGGAGATCAAGCTGCCGTGCTTTGAGCTGGCCTAGAAAAATTTTGGATTTGCGATTTTTGATTTTTGATTGAGGGATAAGACTCATGAAACTAGTTTCCGAGTCTTGCTCCGCCAATCTAAGATCCAAAATCCAAAATCTAAAATTGGTGGGGATCTTAGCAATCGCTGTCACATTCGCCTTCGGTGGGGCTGTTGCTCTGGTGCAGCAGCCGAAGAAGGTCCCTCGGCTAGGCTATCTATCGTCGTCCGATCCAGCTACAGAGTCCACCCGTGCCGAGGCGATTCGGCTGGCCCTGCGCGAGCTTGGTTACACGGAAGGACAGAACATCGCGATC
>DASSGE010000270.1:0-4713 GCA_035693605.1 Binatia bacterium | reverse complement strand
TAAATGGGATGCTCGACCAGTTTTTAGGGATTAGCTATCCGGTTTTCAACGCGTTTAGCATGGCCGGAATGATCTGGACGTTCGGCATCGCCTGCGTGCCGTTGGGCTATCTGTTCCTGCTGCCGGTGTTTTTGTCTTTCGATCCGTCTTTAGAAGAGAGCGCTTACATCGCCGGCAGCCGGCCGGTGCATACCATGCTCAAGATAACGTTTCCCTTGGCGATCCCGGCTTTCATTTCCGCCTTTGTGCTCAACTTCCTGCGCGCGCTGCGCTCCTTCGAGACCCCGGTGTTGCAGGGGACTCCGGGCAATATCAAGGTCTTTGTCAGCCGCGTTTATGACTCGATGGCCCTCGAGTTCAATACCGGGCTGGCAACGGCCTATAGCGTGGTGCTGGTGATCTTGTCGGCGTTGACGCTTTATTTTTATGTCCGAGCGACGCGTTTCTCCGAGCGCTATGCGACGATCACCGGCAAAGGTTACCGGGTTCGGGTCATCGACATCGGTCCGTGGAAATACGTCACGTTTGCGGCGGTCTGCCTCTATTTCCTTGCCGGCATCGCTATCCCATTCGTAGTGCTCATCGTCGTGTCGATCATCCCGTACTTCGACTACGAGACTTTCATGACCTTTCCGGCTCACATGGGTCTTAACAACTATCGCACCGTGCTGCGCCATGCGAGTTTTTTGAATGGCCTGCGTAACTCAGTGCTCCTGTCGGTGGTTATCGCCTTGATCACGGTGCTCTTCGGCATCGTCATGGCGTTTACGATCCATCGCACCCGAGCCGTCGGGACGAAGGTTTTTGAATTTATCGGGACTTTACCGCTGGCCTTTCCGCCGTTGGTGCTATCGGTGGGGCTGGTGATCATTTTTGTCGGGACGCCGCTGTATAACAGTCTTTGGGCGCTTGGTTTGGGTTTGTTCGTCGCCTATTTCCCTTATGCATTTCGCAACGCTTCAGGCGCCATCGTCAATATTCACAAGGAACTCGACGAGGCGGCATGGGTGCACGGAGCGAAATGGCGCCATGTGTTCTTCAAAATCACTCTGCCGATCCTCAAGCCAGCGGTCGGCGGCGCGCTCTTCTACATTTTCATAGAAGCGATTCGTAACGTCGATGTGGCGGTGCTGTTGACGGCGCCAGGGCTCGAGTATGGACCAGTGACATTGTTCGAATATTTTCGCGTTGGCCAATGGGCCGAGGCGGCGGCCGGCGGGGTGATCTATTTAATTATCTTGATTGTTGCCGTGTCTGTCGCTAAATTCGCTTTCAATTTGAAGTTCAGCCTGTGACGGTTCGTCAAATCTACCGATTCGAGCAGAAGGGGAGGATACATGTTAACCCAAAGTTCGCGATTTGCGGCGCTCGCACTGTCGACAAGTGTTTTACTTGGCTCAGCGCAGGCCGCTGAGAAGGCATCGAGCACAGTCAAAGAAGCGGTCAAGGCGGCACCGGCTGCGGTTAGTAAAGCCGCCGGGCCGCAGGTGAAGAAAGAGACCGGCAGCGCCGCTGCAACAGCCAGTGCCGCGAAGGCCTTCGCCCAGGTGAGTGCGGAGCTTTATCCGAAAGCGAAGCAAGAGGGCAATCTAATAGTTTACTCGGTTTGGGATGTCGAGCATCTCAAGGTAATCACCGAGGCGTTCATGAAGCGTTATCCGGGAATCAAGGCGACTTATTGGCAAGGCCGAAATCCAGAGATCGTGACCCGTGCCCTTACCGAATTCCAGGGCGGGCAGGCGAGCTTTGACGTCGTGCTCTCCGACAATGCGCCGCCGGTGATTCGCGCCGCCGGAGCGATCATGAATTACAACACGGTGCAGCGCGACGTGCTCTATCTGCATGATCCCACCCTGCCGACGGTGAGCTTGCAGATTCAGGCGTTGGCCTTCAATACCAAAAAGATTAAGCCGGCAGAGCTGCCGAAAAGCTGGGAAGAGGTCGCAAATCCCAAGTACAAGGGCATGATCGCGCTCGACGATCCGATGCGCGCCGGGCCGCTAAGCTCGATGCTCGCGGGTTTAAAAGGCCAATGGAAGGATGACGCGCGCTTTAATAATTTTCTGCGGAATTTAAAAGCGTTGAGCGTTCCCGTCCACAAGAGCACCAGCGCGATGTTTCGCCTCGTGATTTCCGGCGAGTACGCGATCTGCATGCCGGCACTTCTGCACGATGTGATGGAAGAGCTTCACAAGGGGACTCCGGTCGACTATGTCAAAACCGTACCGCCGGTTGTGTTCCCGAGGCAGGCCGGCATTTATGCTAAAGCGCCCAACCCAAACACCGCGAAACTGTTCGCCGAGTGGTTAATCTCGGATGAGGGTCAGAAAACCATCGACTCGATCGGCCGCGAAACTTCGCGCAATGACTTCAAATCGAAGACTTCAATCGAATCGGCGTATGGTAAGGGCATTAAGCCTCTGCCGGTATCCGATCAAATGTTCCTGGAAGATCCCAAGGGTTGGCTCGATAAGTTCGTAAAGCCGATTTGGGAAGGATAGTCGGTATTCAGCGGTTTCACTGCAGGGGAAGCTCGCGGTCGATTGATCGCAAGCTTCCCCTTTTTGTTTGCATCCATTGGATCGACGCGCGGTTTTGGGGCGGATTCTCTAGAAATACGCGAATCGGTATGTTAATTTCACCGGACTCGTTAGAGCGTTTGGCTCCATGCGTCGTCGCCGTCAAGACCGATAGCTCGAAGATGCATGTTTCTGGCGGAGCTCGTCAGATGATCTTTAACTTGGACCGGCACGGAGAGATGGCCGAGTGGTCTAAGGCGCACGCCTGCTAAGCGTGTGTACCCCAAAAGGGTACCGAGGGTTCAAATCCCTCTCTCTCCGCCATTTTGTTTCGCAGCCTAGACGATCCCAAGATCGAATTCCAAACTTGGAATTTGAATCGAAATTTAACTACGCGCCCGTAGCTCAATTGGACAGAGCACCAGACTACGAATCTGGGGGTTGGGGGTTCAAATCCCTCCGGGCGCGCCAGCCCAGCGCTTTGTTACTCGCCAATTTCTACCGTTAGATTGGGAGGAGAGTTCGCTATGTTGAGGTCTTGGTGTCTTCGATCAAGCAGGCTTTTTTTGCTGCTAATCGTTGCCGTTTCGGCGACCGGTTGCGTTACCACTTCCGAGCCGGTTGGACGGTTTCAAGCGACCAGCCACGAGAGGCCGAGCGGATTTTTCGACCGGATGTTGGATAATTTTTCCGAACGCCAATGTAACGTTGGGAATTTCACCTGTTCCTACGGCGTAGGTTCCGCCGGGGAGCCTTGTGAGTGCATCGGTCCAAACAACGTTGTCTACAACGGTCGCACTGTCAAATAAGCCCGCCTAACATAGTTGTTGGGGCGGTGTTGTACATTTTTCGCACCGTACAAGTCTCGCCAAATTCGTTTTAACGTTAACCAGCGGAGATCTCGGGAATCGAAGGAATAAACCGCGTCAGTGATTCCGCGGGACTGGCATTCTTTTGTCCTATGATTTGAGGCATGCTTGTTGCGGTTAACGTACTTTTTCGGGTGTCTAGGAACTCATGGTTAACCGACAGGACAAGAAGATTCTAATCGTCGAAAAGCAGCCCAACTACACGCAGCAGCTGGTCAAGCAAGTGATGTTTGCCGGACTTTCACCGGTGGTGGCGGTGACTGGTGAGGGCGGGCTGCGCAAGGCTATTGAGCATCACCCAGACCTGATTTTACTCGAGCTCGATCTGACCGACATGGACGGACTGCGATTCGTTTCCTTAATAAAGGAACGCGAGAGCCTACAGCAAATACCCATAGTCGCCATGAGCATTGTCTCGCAAATGAAAGCCGCGGCGCTCAAGGGCGGCTGTAACGAATTCATGGGTAAGCCTGTGAAGATGATCGAACTCATGGGCCATATCCGACGGTTTATTCATGGATCTCCGATCGCACCGATGAAGTCATTGGGTTGAGCCCGCAGCGCGAGCAATTCGTTTAAGTTTCTTCCCGCCACGCCGTTCTGGCCAAGATGGCCATCTTGCCCTATTGACCGCGAGAAAAGCTGTCTAGAGTCTTTTACGACCCCTGGTTAGTTTTAGTCACCAACATCGGTTGATTTGGCGCGGATGCCTGCCCATTTGCTGGTGATACTCAGATCGACGTATCGCTGGGCTTGTCCGAAGCATAAGAAAGAGGTACTTAGACCGCTGATAGGAATTGCCCCGCGCGAGTTCTCCGGCTTGTGTCTCGCTTGGGAAATTTGCCGAGTCAAAGGAGTACGATTATGTCGATCATAACCATAGCTCACGGCGCTTATAGTGGCGGCAACGCGATCGCCGACCTCGTCGCCAAGACACTGGGTTATCGCTCAATCGATCGGGAGGTTTTGATCGAAGCGAGTAAGCGCTACGGGATTCCCGAGGCGAAGTATGTCGAGATTCTCGAGGCCGAGAGCCGCTGGTGGGAGCGCTGGCGCGAAAGTCTAAGACTCTACCGAATTACCTTGCAGGCGGCGATGTGTGAAGTCGCCCAAAGCGGTCAATTGGTCTATCACGGCCGCGCCGGACAGCAGCTGTTACCTGGCATAGGTCATGTCTTACGCGTGCTTATCGTTGCACCGATGGACTATCGCATTGGTGTGGTCCGTACTCAGAAGGGCATGGATGAGCAAAATGCGCGGCAGTTCATTCATGAACTCGATCGCGTGCGCGGCCGGCGTTTTCGGGCCCTGTTTAATGACGATTG
>DASSGE010000269.1:0-6306 GCA_035693605.1 Binatia bacterium | reverse complement strand
CGCCGTTTGTCGCTACCTTGGTCGATGTCACCGGATTGGTGATCTATTTCAGCGTTGCCGCCGTGATCCTGAGCGGCACACTGCTCTAGCAACGCGACCCCATGCCTATCGATCTTCAATCCGCCCTTGAACTTTGCACTTGTGAACCTTGAACGGCGTTAAGCGCGGCCTACGGTTCTTCCTGCTCGCGCTTCAACTGGCTGTGCTCCAGCTGCATGTCGCGCTTGCGCTGGATCATTTCCCGCTCTTGGGCGAGAAATCGCTCCACCGCGCGGCGAAACTTGCCATCGACGATGTAGTGCACACTGGTGGTATGTTCCGGGTCAAGACCGCGCAACTGCTTGAAACTGCCGCCGGCGCCAGCTTCGAAGCGTTCGAGCCCGGTCCGAATCGAATGCTCGATGGCTGAATAGTAGCAGACGTTAAAGTGGAGAAACGGATGCTCCTCGAAACAGCCCCAATAGCGGCCGTACATCGCCTTGTCATCGCGCACATTGAACGTGCCGGCGATGATCTTGCCGTCGCGTTCGGCGAGCATCAAACAGAGATTATCGGCGAAACGCTTGTGCAGTTGGTCGAAAAACTCCCGAGTCAAATATTGCCGGCCGTAGTAAAGCCGGTCGATATGGCCCTTATAAAGGGTAAACATCGTGCGCAGGTGTTTTTGCGTGAGTTCCGCACCCTCGTAAGCGCGAATCGTGATGCCACGCACGGCCATCTCGCGCCGCTCGCGCTTGACCTTATTGCGCCGGTCGCTGCGAAAGCTGCCGAGATAATCGTCGAAAGAAGTAAAACCGCGATTCTGCCAATGATACTGAATGCCATGGCGCGGAACGAACCCCACCGCCTCCAGCGCCTCGCGTTCGTCGGGCAGACAAAAATTGACATGCACCGAAGAGATCTTGTTGTCGACGGCGATCTTTGTCAGCGCTTGCCCCATGAACTGAACCAACTGCGATCGATCTTCGCCGGGCGCGGTGATAAACCGGTGCCCAGTCACCGGCGTGAACGGCACGCCGACGAGCATCTTGGGATAGTATTGAATGCCGGCATGATGCGCCGCTTCGGCCCACTCATAGTCAAAAACAAACTCGCCCATGCTGTGCAGCTTCAGGTACATCGGGCAGGCTGCGATCAGTTCATCACCCTTTTCGACAACGATATGGTGCGGCAACCAACCGGTCTTGTCGTTCACGCAACCGGCCTGTTCCAGACTTTCGAGCCAGTCCCATTTGAGAAACGGCGTCGCGCCAGCGATCAGCGCGTCCCACCGTTCGCGCGTCACTTCGGCAATTTTTTGCACCACTCGCAAGCTGATTTGCTCGGCCATCGGATTCAATCCTAACGGATTCTCCCGCCTTTTTATACTTTCACGTCACGATTGGAATCTAAACCGCTCGCCGCTGTGCAATCGACAGCCACTCTTGACAAGCCGCCCTGGCGACCTTATTGATTGATCTAGCGGTAAATTTTTATGGTCATTTACAATCTTCTATGCAAGAAAAAACACAACTTCGAAGGCTGGTTTCCCAGTTTCGAAGACTTCCAAAAGCAGGCCGATAAGAAACTCATCTCCTGCCCCACTTGTGGCACCACCAAGGTCGAAAAAATGCCCCACGCCTGCGCGGTCCATGTAAAGAAAGAGCAGCCGCCGGCGCCACCGGCAAAGAAAAAAAAGACCACCCCAACCCCCGCCCCACCGCCGACCGCCGCTGAATTCAAAGAGATGCTGCTGCGCGTGCATCATTATGTCAAAGAAAATTTCGAAGACGTAGGCCCGCGCTTCGCCGAAGAAGCCAAGCAGATCCACAAAGGCACAGCTGAAGAACGGCCGATCCACGGTACCGCCACCCTCAGTGAAGTCAAAGAGCTCGCCGAGGAAGGCGTGCCCTGCATTCCTTTACCCAAACCTGAGCTCGACAGCTAACAATTCGTTAGCGACACAATTGCCGGTTTCCGAGCGCCGTACCTTGCGGCGCTTTTAATTTGCACCATAACAAGCACGATTCCTGTCACGCCGACCACGGCGAAGAATCGCTTCCGTCGGTGTCGCATAACTCCGCGTCAACATGTCAGCGCTTGCAATCGCGACAACTCTACGAAATAGAATCATCGGTGTGCCCAAACGGGAGGCTCCATGCTGCTACTCAATAACAAAGTCGTCGAACAGATCCTCGATATGAAGGGCTGCATCGAAGCCCTCGACACCGGCTACCGCGACCTGGTCAACGAACGCGCCAACTACCGCGGCCGCTATGACTTCTTCGTGCCCAACGATGATCCCAAGCTGATGTATCGTTGGGGCACCATGGAAGGCGCCTCGCGCTCGTTCGAAACGTTTGCGATCCGCATGAAGTCCGATATGCTCGAATGGCCCGACGGCAAGACGGTGGAAAAATACTGCGTCCAACCGGGCACGTTCTGCGGCTTTGTCATGGTTTTTTCGACCAAGAACGGCGAACCGCTGGCGATCATCAACGACGGCGTCATCCAGCATATGCGCGTCGGCGCCTGCGCCGGTCTCGGCGTCAAATATCTCTCCCGCGACGATTCCAAGACCGTCGGCATTTTCGGTTCCGGCGGCATGGCGCGCACTTACCTATTGGCCTTCAACGAGGTGCGCAATCTCACCAAGGTCAAAGTCTACAGCCCGACCAAGAAAAATCGTGAAGCCTACGCCGAAGAAATGAGCAAGAAACTGGGCTTGGAAATCATTCCAGTCGACAAGCCGGAAGAAGTGCTGCGCGGCTCGGACATCGTCGCCACCTGCACCGACTCGATCCAGGTGCTGGTCAGCGATCCCGACCTGATCGAGTCCGGCATGCACCTCACCTGCGTCAAAGCCAACGAGTGGAGCCCCGAGATCGTGCAAAAGTCCGACGTGGTGATCCGCATGGGCCGCCCAACGTTGAATCTCGATGTCGGCCAGCTGCGCATCGGCGGCGAAGCCGCCGTCGTCGCCGGCAACGCCGAAGAGATCAAGCGCATCGTTAACCCCAAGGTCGACATCTTCTCCAAAGATTATCCGGTGCTCACCGAAGTGATGTCCGGCCAGCGCAAAGGCCGCACCGAGAAGAACCAAGTCACCTTCTTCGCCAACAGCGGCACCCAGGGCCTGCAGTTCGCCTCCACCGCCGGCTACGTCGTTCGCGAAGCGAAGAAGCGCGGCTTGGGACAGGAGATTCCGACGAGTTGGTTCTTGCAGGATATTAGAGATTAGATCGAAGGATAGTTGCAGGGGGAAACGGTCGTGACCTTTTCCTGCGAGACAATGCATCGAGCCAAGCTGTATTTAATACGAACGCGAAAATAAGCCATGGCGACAATCCCGGTCTTTACCTCAGAGGAAGCGATTGCCGGTTTGCGGCAAGCGGTACACGCGAAGGCGAACAATTTCTACGCGATGTACTCCAGTGTTCTCGGCGGCATCGTCACCGACCCCGCGCTCATGGTGCTGCCCCTCGACGATCACATGGTGCACCGCGGCCACGCCGTCTTTGATACGGCCACGTTGACGCACGGCATGCTCTATCAACTCGACCTGCACTTGGATCGCTTGATCAAATCGGCCGATGGCGCGCGCATTACGTTGCCATTTTCGCGGGAACAATTGCGCCAGATCATTTTGGCGACCGCGGCGGCGAGCCGCCAGCGCGACGGATCCGTGCGCTACTGGCTTTCCGCCGGTCCCGGCGGCTACGGCCTCGGTCCCGCCGAGTGCGTCGGCAGCAGCTTCTATGTGATCGTCTTTAAACAGGAAGCGTACCCGGAGAGTTACTATCGACTGGGCATCAAGCTCGTCACCAGCCAGGTGCCGATCAAGCCGCCGCTGTTTGCCCGCATCAAGTCGACCAATTATTTACCCAATGTGCTCGTCGTGCTGGAGGCTAAAGACCGCGGTGCCGACAACGGCGTTTTCATCGACCCGCGGGGCATGGTGGCGGAAAGCTCCAACATGAACGTGGCGTTCGTGACTAAGGATCGCGTGTTCCGCCATCCTCCCTTCGACACCATCCTATCGGGGATCACGATTCAGCGGGTTCTCGATTTCGCGCAGCAGCTCGTGCAACAAGGCGCGCTCAACGCCGTCCTAATCGCTGATCTTCCCGTCGCAGAAGGTCGCGACGCAGCAGAGATGATGCTCATCGGAAGCTCGATCAAAATCGCTCCGGTAGTCGAATGGGACGGACAAAAGATCGGTGACGGCCAACCCGGACCCGTCAGCGCGACGCTGCTGGAAATGTGGAACGAGGACACGAGATCGGCGACAGACCAGCTCGTCGAAGTACCGTACGACGAAGGCGTTTGATAGCGCAAAAACGCGCTCAAAACATTCGGGCGCCACTCTGCGCCGCCCGGCTAATGGCGCCTGTTTAATCTTTAACTTGGCCTGAGAAGGCCGCGCGCGCTGAGGGTTCGATCGAGCCGGGCACGATAAAGTCTCATCAACTGCGCCGCCACTTGATCGCCTTCGATAATCCCGAGTGCGTTGGCAATCGCCTGCAGCGTCGCCATTCCAGCCGCGCGACTCTGCGCGCGCAATTGAAAGGTCGAGTCGTTGGGCGTGCTGATTTTCACCCGAGGCACGGCTGCTAATTCCGATTGGCGCGAATGAATCTTGCGCGCTTGGCGCCAGGTGCCGTCGGGAACGATAAGTTGAATCGGACGCGAGTCTTGGGCAACTAGCTCTGGAGTGAGCTCGACAGCATCTGAACTGGGATAGTACAGCATCGACCGATAGTGGGGGGATAGCAGGTCGGTCAAATCGAGCATTGCCCGGCTCGCCCCGCGAATGCGCAACTCGCTATTGACCAGCGCTCGGACCGCAAGCATGCCGGTGTTGCTGCTGCGCAACAGCTCGTGACGATGGATCACCAGCGCAATCCTAGTGCGCAGTTCCAAGCGCGGCAACTCCGCGCACATGCACAGAGTCAACGACGAGCCACATAGCGAACATCGCTGCTTTGGTTTTCCAATACCTTTCAAAGGCAAATGTCCTCGATAACTTTATAACGGTCCAAACGGGACAACGCCATCGGCTGGATGTCGCCGCAGATTGCGGTCATTCCGGCGCAGGCCAGAATCCAGGCTATCTTGATGCTTGAACCAAAAAGAATCATGGATGCCGGTTTCCACCGGCATGACTGAATTTTGTTACGCCAGCAGCTGCCCCCTGACGGGGAGCGAAAGACCTGAAGCTTCAATCCGCGCGGAGAAAATCATCATGACTCACTTGCCTTGTAAAAAATCATGCACCGGCATAAGTACAAAATTGATACTCAAAGCAACCAGGAAGCGCTCATGTCGTTAAAACAAAACTTTCTTACTCAGGTTCGCGAACTGCGCCAGACCGATTCAGTTCTTTGGATGATCGCCTTGGGTCACACGTTTACCCACTGGTGCCCGGCCACTTTCTATCTGCTGCTGCCATTTTTGGTCAAGGAGATGGGACTCAGCTACAGCCAAGCCGGTTTTCTCGTCACCATCCGTGCCGCCGCCAATCTGTTGATCAATATACCTGCCGGCATGCTGGTCGACTTGATCGGCAAGAAGGCGCTGCTGATGGCGCTGGCGCTGGTCGCCACCGGCGTGCCCTACTTTCTCGTCGGCGTCAGCGAGAACTATTTTTGGATCGCTTTATTCATGGCGTTTGTCGGCGTCGGCAATTATCTTTGGCATCCGGCGGCGATCTCGACGCTTTCGGAGCGCTATCCCGACAAACGCGGCTTCGCCATCGCCATCCATGCCATGGGCCCCAACGTCGGCGAAAGCCTGGCGCCGCTGCTCGTCGGCATTTTGTTGCTCTACTTGTCCTGGCGCAACGTGCTGTTCATCAATTTGATACCCGGTATCGTCATCGCCTTTGTCCTGTGGAAATTTCTTTTCGGCAAGCTCCATAGCCGCGCCGCGTCAAAAAAGGGCTTGTCCGCCAAAGAGTATTTTTCCGGCATGAAAAAACTCGCGCAAAACCCGAGCATCCTCATGCTCGTACTGGTCGCCGGCATGCGCTCGATGACCCAACAGGGACTGCACACCTTCATTCCGATCTACCTGACCAACGATCTCGGACTTTCGAGTGCGGTTGCGGGGCTCTATCTGTCGGTCATCCAGACCGCCGGCTTGATCGGCACACCCATCGCCGGCAGCATGTCCGATCGCAGCGGCAGAAAGCGCGTCCTTACCGCCGGCTTATTCTCCACCAGCATCGCGCTTGTCGTGCTCGCATACTTTCGACTGAATTGGTTGTTTATCAGCGGCCTGGCGATGCTCGGTTTCTTCCTCTACGCCGTGCGGCCGGTGATCTGG
>DASSGE010000268.1:0-8549 GCA_035693605.1 Binatia bacterium | reverse complement strand
AACATCATCGAGAGATGTCCCCGCGGTTTCCAAAATCATCTTGATGCGTTCGATGGCGTACCGAGTCTGCTCGCGAACGTCCCTGCCGACCTCCCCGGTAATTGGGTGCCGGCCGGTTTGACCGGCGACAAAAACCAGATTGCCAAAACGCGTGGCCGGTGAAAGATTCGGATTCCCCGCAGCAAGATTCACCTGAACAATTTCTTTCTTAGGCATCTGCTCTCCTTCATCAGAAACACGAAGCTAACCGAGAGGCTCCACCGCCAGGATGAGCCGTGAATTTCTCACGTCCGTGAGCCGCCATTCCATCTGAGCAAGTTGAGAAACTCTCTGCGATTTTTCGGCCCGTAGGTTAAAAAGTGCGGCTCGGGTCGTTCACGATAGGCATGCCGCTCGTTGGCAATAGCGTCGGCTCGGGTGTGTTTTTTTACCGCATCGGCGCTGATCGCATAGACGCGGGCGGCGTTCAAGCCGAAAATCTTGGCGCGCAGCCCGGCAGTCATCTCGGGGTAGCCATACTTGGCGCGCAGCTCGGGCGCGATCTGGAAAGTCCGAAACGCCTGGATCTGATCCTGCGGCGAGCCATACCAGATCGAGTCGGTGCCCCAGAGCACGTTGTTCTCGCCGCAGTACTTGATCAGCTTGGCGAGGGCATGCGCTGCGCTTTCAGGGTTGCGCATGAGAAAGCGCCAGGTGCTGCCGAGCTCCGCGTAGACATTGCTGTTGGGTTTAACGTCATTCTCCACGAGCGAGCGGATCAACGTGTCGATGCCGTCGCTCGCGCCGCGTCCTGTAAACGCGCGCTCCGGCACGCCGGTGACGAAACCCGAGTGATAGACCAGGAAGCTCACGTCTGGAAAGCGCTTCGCCACGACGCCGATGTCGCTGCACTGACTGTGTTCGTATGACTGCTTGCCGAAGGGCAGCCCCTTATGCACGCAGATCACCTTGACGCCGAGCGTGCGGGCTTTTTCAATAAAGCGCGTGCCGACGTCGTCCGACAAGAAGTAACCCTTGCCGTCCAACCCCCACTGCGTATAGGTCTTCCACGCGCTTACTTTCCAACGCTCTTTGAGCTCGTCCATGGCTTCGAGATCGCCCGGTTGATTCGGGTTTACCCGGCCATGGATCATCAGGCGATGCGACCCTTCCATACGCTCGACGAGCCGCCGCACTGCGTCCGCCGCTTGAATCGTGAGCGGCTCGGCATCGCGGCGCGAAGGCACGAAAGACAACACCATCATATCGGTGTCGCTGTCGAGAAACACGTCTTTGACAAATTCTTCAGGTCCGAGGCAAGCGAGATAGCCGCGCTCGCCCGGTTGCGCGGCGCGCCCGCAAGCAGCTTTGGGCGACCACTTGAAGGCATCGGCGGGCGCAGTCTTCACCCATGCGCCGCTCGGATCGACGAAGTGGCCCTGCACATCGAAGATGAACTCTCCCTGGCCGCTGACCCGCGCCTGAGCCAACTGCGGATCGAGCGCCGCTTCGCTTTCAAGCTCGAAAAATCCGCCGCGCCTTGCCGCAGCCGCGTTGGCCGCATTGAACGCGATCAGTGCGCTGGCCGCGCCGCAAGCCGAAACCAAAAAATTGCGCCGGCTTATGCCTGAACGCTTTGCGTTCGCGCTCACCGCCTCGTGCGCCAGACGATTACCGGCGCGATTTACCGCAGAAAGCGGCACAGGCTCGAACTCTCCGTTCGAAGTCGTATCAATCTTCACCGGCAATCTACGGCCCTCGGGATCAATCGGATTTTTCATGACCGAGAGTATAAACAACTGCCGACCGGCGGGAAATCTCTGAACGGATTTTAGTTTAGAATCTTGGATCGCATTCACGAATGTAGCGAACCCTAACCGATAGAAACGTCTGGACGGCCCCTTTGGCAAACGCAACCGCGTGATCGAACATTTTAACGACTTGGCCCGGCTTCAGTATTAGCTGAGCGGATTGAACGATTTGAGCGGAAAGCGAACCGGGTTTAAGTCAATGTAGACGACTTTCAACTGGCACAACGATTGGACGTGTTTTTTCTATTGCTCGTGCCTCGCGCCTGTTCTGGGGTGTCGGCTCAAGAAGTTGTCTTGGCTCGACCGTGTTACAGGCGGGTTTGACATCTTCGGCGTTTTCCTCCATGGAGGAGTTGCACAGCCCGGTTCAGGCCGGCGTGCGCAACCCGGGAAAGTTTTCCCGGATAGCGGTGCAGAATCATGAAACCCACGTTATGGAGAAGAAGATGAAGCAAAAGAAAAATTTATCGAGTTCGATCGCATCCGCGACCTTTCTGTCGACGCTCGTCTTGGCTCTGCTTCTCTGCGGCGCTTCTGCCGGTAACCTGTTCGCGGCCGCAGCGGATTCCCTCGATCAGCTTTATGAGAGAGCAAAAAAGGAAGGCAAGATTACGCTTTATGCGCCGTTATCGCCGCAGACGATGTCGATTGTTCCGGCTGCGTTCATGAAGCGCTTTCCCGGCGTGACCGTCGATCATATCGACGCCACCAGCGATAAGCTGATCGCGCGGGTGCTCTCTGAGCAGAAAGGCGGACGCGTCATTGCCGACGTCATCAGCGGAGCGCTGACCTATTTACCGCAAATCTTGGACCTGAAACTCGTCGAGCACGTCGTCATACCCGAAGCAGCGGCGTATCCGGCGCAATTGAAAGGCGACCTTTGGGTCGCCACCGATATGCAGTTCTACATCGCCGGATGGAACACCAATCTGGTCAAGAAAGGCGAAGAACCAAAAAATTACGAAGAGCTCGCCAACCCCAAATGGAAAGATAACATCATGGGCGAGCCGCGCGATTACCAAATGCTGGTCGGATTTGCCAAACGAAAATACAACAACGATGAAAAGGCCATCGACCTGTTCAGGAGGATCGCCGCCAATCAAGTCGAGTTCCATCGCGGCCATTCGCAGTTAACCGAGTTCCTCATGGCCGGTCAGCGCGCCATTTGTTTTACTTGCTATTCGCACCATTTTCCCGGGCGCATGAAAAAAGGCGGGCCGATTCAACCGCTCATGACCGAAGGCGTGGGCGAAGTCGGCGGCTCGGTGATGGTCATGAAGGGAGCGCCGCATCCCAATGCCGCACAACTCTGGGTTCGCTGGGCGGTTAGTGAAGAAGGACAGAAGGTTTATGCGCAAGCGGGCGAAACTCCCGCCCATCCCAAAGTCGAACCCTTGGAAAAAATTCGCCCTGCGACGTCCTACATGCTGACCATCGACGACGTCAGAGAGTTTCCGAGGTACGAGAAAACGTGGAAGGAAATCTTTCAGATCCGGTGAAATTCGCGAGCGGCCTTCCAGCTGAACCCATGGGTTCGTGCCTCCCATGGGTTCACGCGTAAAGAATATAGCGGACCAGATCTCGAGGTTGCTTTCAGCTCACCCTGAGCACGACCTTGCCGAAGTGGCCGCGTCCTTCGAGGTGGCGCTGCGCCGCCCGCGCCTCGGCGAGGGAAAAACTCCGATCGATAATCACCTGAAACTTTTTTTCTTGGACGAGCTCGAGAAGATTAGTCAACTGGCGGAAGTCCTCGGGTTGCGCCTTGAGGTGGTTCGTCGTCGAGAAGCGGCTCGCCTTGCGGCCGTCGGCTAGAGAAGGCGGCCGGTCCGGTACCGGGCCGAACTCTCCGCCGAGTGAGACCAAGCGGCCGCCCGGCGCGAGGACCTGTAAGCTCTTCTGGTAGATGTCGCCGCCACTCATTTCGAGTACCACGTCGACGCCGCGATACGGCGGGAATGGCCGTCGACGAAGCGCGGGGACAATGCCCCAGCTGTGAAGCACATTGACGCCCTCGATGACGTCGGGGTGATGACGCTCCTGATAGCGATCCCGACCCTCGGCCGGAGTGGTGATGCGCATCACTTCCGTGAAGAGACCTTGCTTGGTGTAATCGATCGCCGCGTCAGCGCCGAGTTGGCGCAACCGTTGGCACTTTTCATCACTGCTGGAAGTTGTAATGACCTTGGCGCCCAGATGCTTTGCGATTTGAATCGCGGCAATGCCGACGCCGCTACTGCCGGCCTGCACGAGCACCCAGTCGCCGGCTTTGATTCTGCCCTCCGTCACCAAGGCGAACCAGGCGGTAAGAAATACGGTCGGCATCGCTGCCGCGGCTGCCGCATCAACGCCGTCCGGAACCGGCAGCGTCTCTGAGAGCTTGGCGAGCGCGTACTCTGCATAGCCGCCCTTGCCGGGGCATGCCACGACTCGCTGGCCAACCTTGAATTCCTGAGTTCCCGCGCCGAGCTTGGCGACAGTTCCTGCAAACTCTCGTCCGGGGATAACCGGCAGCTCCTCGGGAGCGATGCGATACGTACCCTTGCGCAGCGCCAAATCTGCCCTGTTCAGCGAAGCCGCCTCAATCTTAATTAGAATTTCGTTGGGCCCGGGCTCCGGCATCGGAACCTCTTCGTACTGAAGTACTTCCGCCGTCGGACCGAAGTCATGAATGCGAACGGCTTTCATAATTGCGCTCGCTCGAATAGCTCCTGGGTCAAAGCGAAAACAGCTCCGTGCGGCGTGAATTTTATACGAGGCGCGTGGATCTATACAACAGGCGCGCAGTGCTTATGGTATCCAAGCGCAATCCCGAATTGACGAACCAAGCGCTTGTATGGGTAAACATGCAGTTCACCGTCGATCGGCTGCGCAAACGCGCGGCCCTGAGTGGTGCGAAATATAGGCGTAGAGAGAAGCGCCGGCGCACTGTCCGAAGCGCTGGACGAAGGCTGGGGGCGCGCTGAGAAGCTTGTCAATGAAGGGCGGATCCCTCCGCTCTCCCCCTGAAATGCAAAAAATAAGTACCAGACACTTGACCCGATAGTTTGCCTGAAACAATTTACCAACAATGCGGATCGTCGCGCACGTCGATATGGACGCGTTTTATGCAGCGGTCGAAGAGCGTCTCAATCCTGTCCTGCGCGATCTGCCCGTCGTCGTTGGCGCCGACCCCCGTGAAGGCAAAGGGAGAGGCGTCGTCATGACGGCCAATTATCGAGCAAGAAAATTCGGCATCGGCTCGGCTCTGCCGATCTCTCGTGCTTGGCGGTTTGCGGAAACGGCGCGCCGGCGGGGCGAGCCAGCGACGGTTTTTATTCGGCCGAATATGCCGGTGTATCGCGAAGTCTCGGGCCGCGTCATGGCGATTCTGCAACACCACGGCGATGCCTTCGAGGAGGCGAGCATCGACGAAGCGTATCTCGACCTCTCGTCCCTGGAAAATTTTGCCGCCGCGCGGGAAAAGGTAACGCGAATCAAGCAAGAAATCCGCGATCGTGAGGGGCTCGGCTGTTCTGTCGGCGTCGGTCCCAATAAGTTGATCGCCAAGATCGCTTCCGGACAGCAAAAACCCGATGGACTGACCGTTGTTACGCCTGACCAGATCGCCGAATTCCTCAATCCGCTTTCCATTCGTGTGATTCCAGGCATTGGTGCAAAAACCGCGCAGTTTCTCCACGCCAAAAATCTCCACACGGTGGCAGATCTGCGCCAGGTTCCCGACTCCAGTTTCATAGAGTGGTTTGGCAAGTGGGGTGCACGCCTATTTGAAAAAGTCCGCGGCGTCGATGATTCCGAGGTATCCAACGAATGGACCCGAAAATCCCTCGGTGAGCAGGAAACCTTCGAGCAGGATACCCATGATCAGCCGCTGATTGTCGAGCGAATGAATGCGATGGCTGAACGGATCATCGCCGAACTCAAGGCGAAACAGTTTACGGGCTTTCGCACGCTGACCGTGACCGTTCGATTCGGCGACTTTCAAACCAGCAATCGCTCACGCACCCTAAAGGACGGCGTCTCTATCGATGAAAACGGGTCGTCGCGGCTCAAAGAAGCCGCGCTGATGTTGCTTCTGCCCTTCTTCGATGCCCGGGAAAACCCGCGCGGAAAAGCCTTTCGTCTGATCGGATTGCGCGTGGAAAAACTTTTCTGAAACGGCGGCTGGCGCCGCCGTGAGAAGATGATTGATCATTGCCCGCCTCCCGCCCCGCATTTTGCTGCATTGCACGACCTGACCCGCCCACTTGTGCGCCTTGAAGAGCGGCCTGCTCGGTGGCGTTTGCGGCTAAAACGCCGGCGTCACTGCGCTTGACGGTCCGCGAGCCAGACTATATAGCATCGCGTCAGATCACCGGTCCGCCTTGCATATCAAAAGACTCATTGCCGCCGCCGTGCATAGAGCGCAGGCGTCGACCCGTAACATGAAAGGGGTTTCACCTACGACCTATGCAGTCTGCTATGCTTCCACCCAACTATAGAATTCGTCTCGTCGCACCGACGGACTACGACGCGATCATCGAGATCTGCAAATTGGTCTACTCGAGCGAAGAACCGTACACGGCCGAAGAACTCGAAGACCACCGCCAGGTCTTTCCCCAGGGGCAGTTCGTGGCCATCGAGGAGACTCGCAACGCGGTGGCCGGCGTCCATTTTACCCTGCGGCTGAGTCTGATGGATTTTCACATCGACGACCCGTGGGATATTCTCACCGCCGGTGGCACCTTTCTCGATCACAACCCCCAGGGACCGACGCTGTACGGCGCCGACATCATGGTGCACCCCGGCCATCAGCACCATGGCATCGCCCACGCGTTGACGGATCAGGCGCGCTTTCTCGTGCAGGAAGAAAAATTGTGGCGTATGGTCGGCGCCAGCCGATTGCCCGGCTTCGGCAAATACTGCTCGACGATGGCCATCGAGGACTACGTCGCCGCGGTTTTGAGCGGGAAACTCTTCGATCCGGTGCTGAGCATCCACATCAAAGACGGCTGGACCGCGGTCAGACCGATCCATGGCTACCTGCAGCATGACCCGGACAGCGCCGGCTGGGCCGAGGTCATCCAGTGGGTGAATCCGGAGTGCCCGCCGCCGCCGGAATTCGACTTGAGAAAATTACCGTCCACCTCGTCCGGCGCGAATAAGCAACCTTCTTAGACCGGAGTAGCGCTGCCGATGACCACGAACTACGATCCGATCACCGAGCAGTACCAGCGTTCCAAGCAGCAACCGTGGCGGACCTTCATCGAGTGCTTCACGCTCATGGAGTTGATGGGCGATCCGCGCGGCATGGCGGTGCTCGACGTCGCCTGCGGCGAAGGTTTTTATACCAGAATGATTCGCCAGCGCGGCGCGGCACGTGTGACCGGCATCGATCTGTCCTCGGGCATGATCGATCTGGCCCGCCGTCAGGAGAGCCAGCATCGGCTCGGCATCGACTATATCGTCGGCGACGCGCGGAAATTGTCCGGCGCGGAGCCGTACGACCTGGCGGTGGCCGGGCTGGCAGAAAAGAACCAGGAGTACTGGTCGAGCCTTTTGGATTATCCCCCGATAAGCTTCATCGAATGTGTGAAATAGCCGGTGCTGCGGCGCCGCGCTGGCGAGCGCGAAGCTGAAGGTGAGAAACGCGCTGGATGATTGTTGAGATCGAAATCTTTGGCCGCCGATTTCGTTCCGAGCGGCAAGATGGTCAGGTTATAAAAGTCGTCCCCTTCTCTAACATTCGCCGCAGCAAGATTCACTGAACAATTTCTTTTTTCGGCAAATGGATCTCCTTGAACGGCTGTCCATACCTACGGCTGAGAATTCCATACGGTCACTCGGGCAGTGGGATAAACTCAGGATCACCTGGAACAGGCGCGAACCGGCCGCTCTTCCAATCCGACTTGGCCTGCTCGATGCGCTCGCGCGTGCTCGAGACGAAGTTCCACCAAACATGACGCGGACTGTCGAGCGGTTCACCGCCGAAAACGACGAACCGAGCGGCCGATACTGCCTTGACCGTAATCTCGTCGCCGGATGAGAAGACCAGCAGCCGGCCCGGCGCAAACCTCTGGCCATGAATGTCGACGTCCCCCTCCAAAAGATAAACCCCGCGTTCCTCATAATCGTTATTGAGCAGGAGTGAAGCTCCGGCATCGACAGCCGCATCGGCATAAAACAGCCGCGAGAGCGTCTTGACCGGCGAGGTTTTACCGAAAAGCGAGCCGGCTATGACGCGAACGGTCTTTCCTTCGCCAGCGATTCGCGGCAGCACGCCGGCGGCGTAATGTGTGAAGTCAGGGCTGGTCTCCTCGTACTGTTTCGGCAACGCGACCCAGATCTGTATGTCATAGAGTTTCTGGCGCCGTTTTCTGAGCTCGTTATCGGAGCGCTCGGAGTGGACGATGCCGCGTCCAGCGGTCATCCAGTTAACCGCGCCGGGCTCGATGGCTTGCACGCTGCCGAGACTGTCGCGATGAACGATCGTGCCCTCGAACAGATAGGTCACGGTGGCAAGACCGATGTGCGGATGCGGTCGGACGTCGATCCCGAAACCGGGCGCCAGCTCAGCAGGTCCCATCTGATCGAAGAAAACGAACGGACCGACACTGCGCCGCTCGGCAGACGGCAGCACGCGGCGGACTTCAAATCCACCAATGTCGCGCGGCCGCGGCACCACGACAGTTTCCAGCGCCCTGCACGCTAGTGTCGTCTTCGCCTGCGGTTCTTCAGCCGGTAGCCAACTCATATACATCTCCTTGCGCGGGCAGATTAGGT
>DASSGE010000267.1:0-3277 GCA_035693605.1 Binatia bacterium | reverse complement strand
CAAAAAAGATCCGTGCAAGCAGAGCGCATGGCAGCTCGGCTTCGTTCACCCGCTCTATGTTGGCGTCATATGAGGTTAACGCCTCGTGCATGTCGGGGCTGGCGCCCGAACGGCGAAATTGTAAAGATAAGCTGTGGCTTCTCATACGACAAACATCGACGGTAAATCGCTCGTCCTCACCAATCTCGACAAGGTCATGTATCCTGAGAGTGGCTTTACCAAGGGGCAAGCCATCGACTATTACAAGAATATCGCGCCCTACATACTGCCCTATGTGAAAGACCGGCCAATTACGTTGAAGCGCTATCCCAACGGGATTGCCGGCAAGCACTTCTACGAAAAAGACGCTCCCTCTCATACCCCTGCCTGGGTAAAAACCTTTCAAATACCGCGCACCAGTGAAAACTCCGTGATCGACTACATTTTGATCAACGACGTCGCGACGCTGGTTTGGTCGGCCAATTTGGCGAACCTGGAGATTCACCCCTTCCTGGCAAAAGCGCCGCATATCGATCAGCCGACGATGGTGGTGTTTGACCTCGATCCCGGCACCGGAGCCAATATTCTCAAATCCTGCGAAGTCGCCTTCCTGCTCAAAGATCTCTTGGACCGGCTCAAGCTCGAATCATTCGTAAAGGTGTCGGGCTCCAAAGGCATTCACGTACACGTGCCGCTGAACTCGGCGGTCACTTACGAAGCCACTCAGCCTTTTGCCAAGAGCGTGGCCCAATTGCTCGAGAAGGAACATCCCGATCTGGTCGTCTCCGAGATGCCCAAGGTCAAGCGCACGGGAAAAGTCTTCGTCGATTGGAGCCAAAACTCGGAGCACAAATCGACGGTCGCGGTCTACTCGTTGCGCGCGCAAGCGGCGCTACCGTTCGTCGCGATGCCGGTGCGCTGGGACGAGCTGCGCGAAGCGGTTAACAAGAACAATCACCGCGGGCTTTTCTTCGCACCGGATGCTGCCCTCAAACGGTTAAAAAAGCTGGGCGATATCTTCGCTCCGGTGCGAAAGCTCAAGCAGAAATTGCCGCAGCCGTTTCTCGATTTGATGACAAGTCGAGCCGCTGCCAAAGGCCAGCGATCGGCCGACGCGTTGGAAACCTATCGTCAAAAACGTGATTTCACCAAAACCGCGGAACCGCCGCCCTCGGTGCCGGGATCGGAGAATCGGCGCTCGTCCAAACTTTTCGTGATTCAAAAGCATGCGGCCAGTCACCTTCACTACGATCTCCGCCTGGAAATGAACGGCACGCTAAAATCCTGGGCGGTGCCGAAAGGACCGCCCTACGACCTCGACGAAAGGCGGCTTGCCATGGCGGTCGAAGATCATCCGATGGACTACGCAAGATTCGAAGGAGTGATTCCCAAGGGCGAATATGGCGGCGGCACGGTTATGGTCTGGGACATCGGTAGCTACGAAGTCATCGACGGAAGCTACTGGCAAGGAAAACTTCACGTCAATTTTCATGGCAAGAAACTCGCCGGAGAATGGATTCTCGTCAAGGGCAAGGAGCGGGATGGCAAAGACAACGTGTGGTATTTGCTCAAGACCGGCGTGCCGATGAAGCGGCTATCCGCCAAGCTCGACGATTCCTCCGCTGTGTCGCGGCGCTCGATGGCGCAAATCGCCGATGCCGGCGACGCGGTCTGGCATAGCAACCGAAGCCGGCGCCGGGAAAATTCCGCAGCTGAAAAAAACCCGGCGGTCGATCTCGACGCGCTGCCCAAGGCGCGGAGCAAATTCATCGAGCCCATGGAAGTCTCGCCCGTCCGCGAGTTGCCTAATGATGGACTTTGGTTCTATGAGGCCAAGTTTGACGGCTATCGCTGCCTTGCAGCCAAAAGCACTGCCGGCGTTGCGCTCTGGTCCCGCCGCGGCAATGTCTTTACGACCCGTTACCGCGACATCGCCCGCGCCTGCGAAAAGCTCCCGACCGACACTCTCATCGACGGCGAATTGATCGCCGTCGATGACGCCGGCCGGCTCTCCTTCAACGCGCTGCAGAATAATCGTCCAAACGCGCATATTCAGCTTTACGCCTTTGACATCCTCGTGTACCGCGGCCGCAGCGTGCTTGGATTGCCGCTCGAGACTCGCCAGGAACTGCTGGTTGAGGCGCTCGCCAAGGTCGATTACCCCGTGCTCCGATCCGCGCAGATCGACGCCCAACCAGCGGACCTGATCCGGGCGGCAAAGGAACTCGAGCTCGAGGGAATAGTTGCCAAGCGCAAAGGGTCAATCTACGAACCTGGACGACGCAGCGGCGCCTGGATCAAATTCAAGATCCATCGCGCTCAGGAATTCGTCATCGGCGGCTACACGGCGGGCAACCCGTTCGACTCGCTGATTGTCGGTTACTACGACGGCGCGGACCTGAAGTTTGTCGCTAAGGTGAGAAATGGTTTCGTGCCGAATGTGCGGCGGACTGTTTACAAACGCCTGACGGGAATCAAAACCGAGAAATGCCCATTCACCAATCTGCCGGAGAAACGGCGCAGCCAATGGGCCATCACCAGCGCCGAGATGGAAAACTGCCATTGGCTCAAGCCGGAACTGGTTGCGCAGGTCGAGTTCGCGGAATGGACCCCCGACGGTCATCTACGCCATTCGAGCTTTGTCGGCTTGCGCGAAGATAAAGATCCGCGGCAAATCGTTCGCGAGGTCTTTTAAGTCGAGGCCGCCGAGCCCGACCGTCAAGAAGCGGCGTCGTGGCTGACGATAATTCTGTCGCGTACGGATTTCACTCCGGGAACATTGCTGGCCGCCTTGGCGGCGGCAATTTTTTGGTTCTCGGTATCGACCCGACCGCCCAGAACCACCGTGCCATCGACCACAGACACGTGCACTCCCCTGATCATATGCTTGGCGATGGCTCTCTGTATGTCGAATTCTATTCTTGCATTCGTCGACTTATTGATTGTTCCTTTGGCGGCGGTTTGTATTGTTTTCTCGTTCTTCTCGTCAGTTTTTACTGTCTGTTTTTCTAAAGGTTGATCCGGCGCATCGGCGGCTGGCGCTGAGCCGAATTTACCCGGTTCGATGATCGCCGGAGCGTTTGCTGCTACGTCGCTTTCTTCCCGCGGTCGCGGCGAAATCGACGGTTTCTCGTCGACGGTGGGTTGAACGTCTTTGGCTTCTGCCGGTCGAGATTGGTCCAAAGTCTCTGGCTTTGCAGCGCCGCTGTTAAGGCGGTCGCTTCGGGGATACTCCGGGACGCGAGCGGGTAACTCGGTCAGGTAAGTCTGGTTTGGCTTCGAATAAAAATAGGCGCCG
>DASSGE010000266.1:0-6550 GCA_035693605.1 Binatia bacterium | reverse complement strand
AAATAATTTAACCGGACGTAAATTGGCGAACAAACCCAATTCCTGACGCAGCGCCAGAAGCGCACGCTCGGGCCGAATCGAATAATCGAGCCCATCCCACTTGGGCCCGCCCATGGCGCCGAGTAAGACGGCGTCGCTCTGTTTGGCGAGGTTTAAAACCGCATCGGTGAGCGGCTTGCCATGGGCATCGATGGACGCGCCGCCGACAATGCCGGCTTCGAGATTGACGGTAAAGCCGTAAAGCTGCGCGACCTGTTGGAGCACTTGGGTGCCCTCGCCCATTACCTCCGGGCCGATGCCGTCGCCGGGTAAAACTGCGATGTTGTAGTTCATGGTCCCTCTTTTTCCACCACCTGCCGGTAATGTTTGCGTTCTTCCATCTTGTTGAGCGCGTTAATATAGGCGAGAGCGCTCGCCATGATGATATCGGTGTGCGAACCCTGGCCGGACACTCGGATACCCCCATCTTCGATCAAACAAGCGACCTCGCCCTGGGCGTCCGTGCCGCCGGTAATCGCATTGACCGAATAACGTACCAGTTGCGACTGCGAATCGGTGATCTTGGTGATGACTTTATAACAAGCATCGACCACGCCGTCGCCCGAGGCATGGTCCATTTTTTCCGCGCCATCGACGCGCATCTTGACGGTCGCCGTCGGCACGCCGTCGGTGCTCGAATTGACGTTCAGGTAGAGCAGTTCGAATTTGTCGGGCCGCCCGGGCATGCGCAAAACTTCTTCGGCGACGATTGCTTCGATGTCCTCGTCGTAGACGTTCTTCTTTTTGTCGGCCAATGCTTTGAAACGCACGAAGGCACGGTTCATGTCTTCTTTGCTCAAGTTGAAGCCCAGGTGCTTCAACCGCTCATCGAAGGCGTGGCGGCCGGAATGCTTGCCCATGACCAACCGGTTGCCGGGAATGCCGATGGACTCCGGCGTCATGATCTCGTAGGTCTGCTTGTGCTTGAGCACGCCGTCCTGATGAATGCCGGCCTCGTGCGCGAATGCGTTATCGCCGACAATCGGTTTGTTGATCGGGATCGGGATGCCGGTCACCTGCGCCAGCAAGCGCGAGCTCGGATAGAGTTGTTCGCTGTTAATGTTGGTGTCGAGGTCGAGATAATTTTTGCGCGTGCGCAGCGCCATCACCACTTCTTCGAGGGACGTATTGCCGGCGCGCTCGCCGATGCCGTTGATCGTGCACTCGATTTGGCGCGCGCCGTTGTGCACCGCGGCGAGCGAATTGGCCACCGCCAGTCCGAGATCGTTATGGCAGTGCGCGCTCCAGATGACCCGGTCGCCACCGGCGGTTCGCTCGATCAAGTTAGCGATCAAAGCACCGAACTCGGATGGAATTGCGTAACCGGTGGTATCCGGCACATTGAGAGTCTTAGCGCCCGCGCGGATTACTTCGCGAAAAATCTGCATCAGAAAGTCCGGATCACTGCGCGAGGCATCCTCGGCGGAGAACTCGACGTAATCGGTAAACTTCTTGGCGAAGGTCACCGCTTTGACCGCTGCTTCGACGACCTGTTCGCGGGTCATGCGCAGCTTGTGCTTGAGATGAATGTCGGACGTGGCAATGAAAGTATGTATCCCCGGCTTCTTGGCGCCCTCGACGGCTTTCAAAGCGCGGCTGATATCGCCTTCCTGGGCGCGCGCAAGACTCACCACGCGCGGCTGGCTCACTTCCATAGCAACCCGCCGGACCGATTCGAAATCACCGTCCGATGAAGCGGCAAATCCCGCTTCAATAACGTCGACGCCAAGCTTCTCCAATTGACGTGCAATAACGACTTTTTGCTCGACGGTCATGCTTGCGCCCGGCGACTGCTCGCCGTCGCGCAGCGTGGTGTCGAAAATTTGTACTACATTATCTCTATTTTTATTTTCAGCCAGCTGATCCATTTGGAAACTCTCCTTTAACGTTGCCCGTTGGCCTACCCCGAAATGAAAACTCCCGCGGCATGGCCAACGGGAGTTTGTTTCACCTTTATTTGAGCCAGGAACTCACGACGTAACTTTCGCCGCCTCCCGTCTCAATTCCCGCCGGTGCTTGAGCTTGGTTAAGCACCATAACCAGGGACCGGATAACGTGTACAGGAGAACAATTGTAAAAAACATAATATGGCGCTCGGCGATTATCAGTGTAATCAAAATCACACCGGAAAGAAACATCCACTCCGGGTGGCGCTTCCGCATATCGTTATTTTTCAAGCTAAAATATGGAATACTGCTTACCATCAGAATCGCCAAACCGTAAATCAATAACAAAAACGTCAAATGGCGCGTCGGCGCACCCTCAAACCCGAGGTAGTAATAGAGGATCACCGATGAGGTGATCATCTGTGCCGCCGCGGGAATCGGTAACCCGACAAAATAATTTTTTGCTGGTCCCTGGGCCTGGACGTTGAAACGGGACAACCGCGCTGCGCCGCACACCACGTAAGTGGCGGCCGCCAGCCAACCCCAGTTTTGCCAGGGCACGAGCGCCCAAATATAAACCAAGACCGCGGGCGCCACGCCGAACGCAACGACATCGGCCAAGGAATCGAACTCTACGCCGAATTGGCTGGTAGTGCGAGTCAGGCGAGCGACGTAACCATCGACGCCGTCGAACACGTTGGCAAGCAAAATCAGCAAAGCGGCATTGACGTACTCCCCGCGAAATGTCGCGATAATCGAAAAAAAACCGCACATCAGATTGCCAGCGGTCAACAGGCTGGGGAAAAGATATACGCCCTTACGCAACTTCTCCGCGGGCATCCTCTGACGCAAGGTCATGCGCGGACGGTCACGGCGCCGGCGCAGTAAGCGTAACTTGTCTTTCTCCTGCTGACGCTCGGGCTCCGGAGCATTCATCGCGCTCATAGGAACCTCCCGATGATGGTTTCTCCGCCTCTAACCCTCTGACCTTCCGTTGCTTCGACCCGGCAACCCTGCGGTAAGTAGATATCAGTGCGTGAGCCAAACATGATCAAACCAAACCGCTCGCCACGGGACAGCATGTCGCCGGCTTTCGCCCGGCAAACGATGCGGCGGGCCAATATTCCGGCCACCTGCACGACTCCCCAATTACGTTCGCGTTCGTCGACGATGTGCAGGGCATTTTGCTCGTTGGAGTCCGACGCCTCGGCCTTAAATGCCGGGAGAAACTTGCCTGCTTGATAGCGCACGTCACTGACGCGACCGGCGACCGGCGCACGGTTAATATGCACGTCAAGCGGCGACAAAAATATGCTGATACGCGTCATCGCGTCGGCGAACAACGCACCGGCTTCGACTGGTGCGATGGCGACGACCCGCCCATCGGCGGGGGAAACCACCAGCTCGTCGCCGGTCGGAATGATCCGCTCTGGATCGCGGAAAAACGCTGCGACGCCGGCCGTCAGTAAGACGAACACGACGCCGATCACCTTCCAGCCAAACAGTAACGCCAGCAGAGCCAGGGCCGAGACTGAGAGGATCAATGGCCAACCTTCTTTCGCAATACGCATCGTAGACGGCCTCAGCCAGCGCTAGCAACGAGTGACGGCTAGTTCTTACTTCGATCCACCAAACGGTTCTGGCCCAGCCACGGCATCATCGAACGCAAACCGGCGCCAACTTTTTCCAGAGGATGATTGGCCTGCTCTTTTCTGAGTTCGGTGAAGTGTGGCGATCCCGCTTTATATTCGTTAATCCATTCTTCGGCGAATTGGCCGGATTGAATGTCCTTGAGGATTTTTTGCATTGCTTGGCGCACTTCCGGGCCAATAACGCGCTTGCCGCGGGTCAAATCTCCATATTCCGCGGTGTTGCTGATCGAGTAGCGCATATTCGCCATGCCGCCCTCGTAAATCAGGTCGACAATTAGTTTGACTTCGTGCACGCACTCGAAATAAGCCATTTCGGGCGGATAACCAGCGTCGACAAGGGTTTCATAACCAGCTTGAATTAACGCACAGAGGCCACCGCACAAAACAGATTGTTCGCCAAAGAGATCGGTTTCCGTTTCGTCTTTGAATGTGGTTTGGATCACTGCGGCGCGGGCGCCGCCGATGGCGCTGGCATAGGCGAGGCCGATCTTTGTCGTGTCGCCGCTGGGATCCTGGTGCACCGCCAATAAACACGGCACGCCGCGCCCCTTCTCATACTCGCTGCGCACCAAATGGCCCGGCCCTTTAGGAGCAACCATGAAAACATTAACGCCGGCCGGCGCGACGATTCTTTTGAAATGAATATTGAACCCATGGCCAAACGCCAGGTAGTTGCCGTTTTTCAGTCCCGGCCTGATTTCCTTTTCGTAGGCATCCCCCTGGAGCTCATCCGGGAGCAGGACCATGACGATATCCGCCATCGCCGCCGCCTCGGCGGTTTCAGCCACTTTGAGCCCGGCGTTTTCAGCCTTCGCCCACGAGCTGCTGCCGCGCCGTAGACCGACGATGACATCGACGCCGGAGTCGCGCAGGTTGTTCGCATGCGCATGGCCCTGACTGCCGTAACCAAGGACGGCGACTTTCTTGCCCTTCAAAACATTAAGATCCGCATCGCGGTCATAGTAAACTTGCATGAAATAAAATCTCCTATGAACTTTTCACTAGCTACTATGCCGACAGACCCACCCTAAGTCAACGACAAGTATCTGGAACAAAACAGGAATTAGTTTCCATGGCGAATAACGAATAGTGCCGTCCGGCGGTGTCTGCCGAGTCAGTTACTGCCAACCGATAGGGTCGTAGCCTTTCGCACGCAGACAACGATCAACGAAATTCTTGTGCACCGGTGAAGGGTTTTGTTTCCCCGATAAGCTATGAATCAAACCTCGAGTCGCCGCGGCTGCACCCCCGCTGGCAGCACCAATTCCGGCTCCGGCACCGGCGCGACCGACGACCGCCCCACCTGCTGCGCCTGCCGCCGCGCCGATCGTCGCACTCGTGGCGGCTTCGTTTGCCACGCCTTGCACCGACTTACCCGTTTGACCATTGGAGGCAACGTATTCCTCAGCACGACGCATGCACTCGTTAATAGCATCATCCGCCACAGAACTGCCGACCCGCTGCAATTGCTCATTGGGGTAGAGCACGGGCCGCTGGGTCGCACAGCCGGCGTAAATCAGCAGCACAAAGACCGATACAATCAAGTGAAACATAACACGCCTGCTAACACGTAAAGATTCCGAGTAAATGTAGCCGTCTTATTTAGACGAATCATTGCTAAGATGAGATATCACAGTGCTTGAAGCCCTTAGAAATCCTATGTTAAGCCTACGATGACTTACTGAACATAGCGCAAGGAGTACCCGACCGATGAAAGAAATAAAAAATCATCTCCTAGCGACGGTAGCAGCCGCATTATTTGTTTTAGCGGCAGCTTGCGATAAGGCCAAAGAACAAGCTCAAGGTCCGGCCGAAAAAGCCGGCGCTGCAATCGGGCAGGCAGTCGACCGAGCGACAGAAAAAGCCGGCGAGGCCATGGAAAAAACTGGCGAAACCTTGAAAGCGGCTGGCGACAAAGTTCGGGAAGTCGGCAAAGAGGCAATCGACAAAGCCAAAGAAGTTGGCAAAGACACGGCTGACAAGACGACAGACAGCAAAAAATAATACGGCTCTGGTTCAGCTTCCGAAAATACAAAAACGCCGGTCATACCCAAACAATATGACCGGCGTTTTTATTAGTGCAATTTTTTTTCGCTGCCGGACGCTCCGAGTTAGGGCTTTAATAACGCTGGTTCGCGACGCGGTGAAGCGGTTCTGGTGGTTTCGCGAGCAATCGCAATGCGCCCGGTGCGAATCAAATCCTTGATCCCGAGCGGCTTGAGCATACCGATCATCGCCTCGACTTTATCGACATCGCCGGTAATCTCAATGGTGTAAGTAGTTGGCGACGAATCGACAATCTTGGCGCGAAATATTTCCGCAATACGAATCGCCTCATCCCGATGCTCGGGCTTGGTGTTGACTTTTATCAACACGGTTTCCCGATCCAAGAAATCGGTTTCAGTGTGGTCGACCACGCTAAGCACTTCGACAACTTTATTAAGCTGTTTCATAATCTGCTCGATGATGCGATCGTCGCCTACGGTAACAATCGTAATCATCGAAGTTGTCGGGTCGAGGGTCGGCGCGACCGATAAACTCTCGATGTTGTACCCGCGCGCACTGAACAGACCCGCAACCCTGGCTAAGACACCGAATTTATTTTCAACAAGAACCGAGATGATATGTTCCATTCGTTACGATGTCAGGCAGGAAGAACGCCCTCGCCTTCATCCACCTTTCTCTTATGTACTCCACCCTTCCGCGTTAACTTGAGTTCAGGTGGATCTTCCAGCATCATTTCATGTTGCGCTCCACCGGCAGGAATCATTGGGTAGCAGTTTTCAAACGGATCGGTGTGGATGTCCATGAGCACCGGACCCTTATGCTTGAGACCCTCTTTGAGAACTGCCTCGACTTCGCTGGGCTTCACTGCGCGCAGGCCTCTTAGACCATAGGCATCCGCGAGCTTAACGAAGTCAGGGATTTTCCCCAGGATGCTCGCCGAATAGCGGCTCTCGTAAAAAAGATCCT
>DASSGE010000265.1:0-3331 GCA_035693605.1 Binatia bacterium | reverse complement strand
TTCAATTTGTCCCAGAAATACAGGAAAAACGAATTGGTCTCGGTGGTCGTCCCCGATTTGCTCGAGACCAGGAAAATTGTCTGCGCCAGGTCGATGCCGCGCTCGACCGCCCGCACCGCTGCGGGATGAGTGCTATCGAGTACACGCAATCTAGGGTAGCCCGGCGCATTGCCGAAGGTTTTCTCGAACACTTCCGGTGCCAAGCTCGAACCGCCCATCCCCAACAGCACGACATCCTTTGTACCGTCGGCTTTGGCTTTGTCGGCGAAAGCGCGCAGCGCGGCGACTTCCTTCTCCATGGAATCGGGAAGCTCGAGCCAACCGAGACGGTCGGTCAATTCCGGTTGCAGTTCTTTCGACCAAACTTTGTGATCACGTTCCCAGATACGTTTGCCAATCTGAGCGGCCTGCCACTCTGTAAGCCGTTTTTCGAGGCGCTTTTGGGCTTTGCCGAGGCGGAGTTCCTGGCGATTCAGCTCGACGCTCACCAGCGCCTGGCGTTTATGCTCCAACGCCGCCATCAGCTGATCGAAAGAAGCGGCAAACGCGGCGACGCCGTCTTGTTGCAGCTTGTCGGTAATCGCGCCCAGATCGATGCCAAGCCCAGCGAGCTCGGATAAGGCGCGGTCGGCGCCGGCAAAATTTTCTTTGACCGCCGCGCCATTGATGCGGCCGTGATCGCGGAAAGCGTTTAAAGTTTCCACCGGCATGGTATTGACCGTGTCAGGCCCGATTAAGGTCTCGACATAGAGCACGTCGGAATAGGCGGGATTTTTCGTGCCCGTGCTCGCCCACAGCGGTCGCTGCACCCGCGCGCCGCGCTGGCGCAGTTCGGCGAATCCCTCGCCGTGGAAAATCTCCATGAAGCGGCGATAAACTATTTTGGAATTGGCGATGGCAATTTTGCCCAAGAGCGCCCTGGCCGCTTCCGAGCCGTTGCTTTCCAGCGCTTTGTCAACCGCCGTGTCGACCCGGCTGACAAAGAACGATGCCACGGAAGCGACTTGCGCCGGCGTGGCGCACTGCTTGAGCCCTTCGATATAAGCTCGCGCCACCGCCTCGTAGTGGCGCACGGAAAACATTAGCGTCACGTTGATGTTGATGCCGGCGGCGATCAGCGCTTCGATGGCGGGGATGCCTGCCGGCGTGGCCGGCACTTTGACCATCAAATTGGGACGGTTGACCGCGGCGCGCAGCCGTTTGGCCTCGGCGATGGTCCCCTGCGTGTCATCGGCGAGATGCGGTGATACTTCGAGGCTGACATAGCCGTCGTCGCCCTGGCTCTCGTCGTAAACGGGACGCAAGGCATCGGCGGCCATTTGGATGTCTTCGATCGCCACAGTCTCGTACAGATCGCCGGTCGAGAGCGCGGGAGAAGCGCGCAAATATTCGCGCAAGCTTTCATCATAGTCCGCGCTGGCGGCGAAGGCTTTCTCGAAGATCGTCGGATTGCTGGTCACCCCACGCACGCCATCTTCGCGCACTAAACGGTCGAGCTCGCCGGATTGCACCAGCTTGCGCGATATAAAATCGAGCCAAACCGATTGTCCCTGACCGTGCAGTTCCTTCAAAGCGTTCATCCTTAACTCCTTCAGATGGTTTTGCCGTAGCGCTTTTCCAGCGCGGCGATCTTGGCAACGCGGCGGCGATGGCGCTCTTCCTCGCCGTACTGCGCGCCAAGAAATGCATCGACCAATTCACGAGCCAGTTCGATGCCGATAATGCGCGCACCTAATACCAGCACGTTCATGTCGTCGTGCTCGACACCCTGGCGC
Organism: Binatia bacterium; assembly: GCA_035693605.1. GTDB lineage: Bacteria > Desulfobacterota > Binatia > UBA9968 > UBA9968 > DP-20. The sequence goes on along the minus strand of DASSGE010000265.1, from coordinate 1,556 downwards.
GCTGAATAGGTGTCATGGCACAAACCAGCGCGGATGCCGGGTATTTTGTTGGCCGCCACCGAGGCGCCAACGCCGCTGCCGCAAATGAGCAGGCCGCGCTGCGCTGCGCCGTCGAGCACCGCCTTGCCGACCGCCTCGGCAAAATCGGGATAGTCGACCGGTTCGTCGCTGTCGGTTCCTTTATCGATCACTTCATGGCCATGATGACGCAGATACGCCGCCAAAATCTGCTTCAAATCGAAGCCCGCATGATCGGCGCCGATGGCGATACGCATGGTTAACCGGCCAGCTGCGCCCTGGCCGCCGCCACGACGTTTTCCACGGTGAAACCGAACTTCTTTTGTAAATGTTGGAACGGCGCCGACGCGCCGAAGCTTTTCATGCCGACCACCGCCCCGGTCATACCGACGTATTGCGCCCAACCCAAGGTCACACCTTGCTCCACCGCGACGCGCGCTGTTATCGATGACGGCAGCACCTGCTCGCGATATTCCTTGCTCTGCTGCTCGAACAGTTCCCATGAAGGCATGCTGACGACGCGCGCGCGGATGCCGTCTTTTTTTAACTGCTCGTAGGCGTCGATGCACAGGGACACTTCGCTGCCGGTGCCGATCAAGATCACCTGCGGCTTGGCGTTGTCGGCGTCCGCCAAAACGTAAGCGCCTTTGGCTAATCCAGCAGCGGACCCATACTTTGAACGATCGAGTGTCGGCAGCGCCTGGCGCGTCAAGGCCAGCGCCACCGGCTGATGTTTCAATGGCATAATGACGCGCCAGGCTTCGACAACTTCATTGGCGTCGGCCGGCCGTAAGAGCATCAAGCCGGGAATCGCCCGCAGCGCCGCGAAGTGCTCCACCGGTTGATGCGTCGGTCCGTCTTCGCCGACGCCGATGGAATCATGGGTAAAGATATGAATCGCCGGCAGCTCCATCAGCGCCGACAGGCGAATCGATGGCCGGGCGTAGTCGCTGAAAATCAAAAAACCCGAACCGTACGCGCGCACGCCGCACAGCACCATGCCGTTGACGATCGCCGCCATGGCATGCTCGCGCACGCCGAAATGAAAATTGCGCGCGCCGAAACTGCCGGCGGCAAAATCTCCGGCACCCTCGAAAGTGAGCCGCGTCTTGGTCGATGGCGCGAGATCCGCGGATCCGCCCATGAGCCACGGCACGTGCTTGGCGATGGCATTTAATACCTTGCCCGAAGAATCGCGCGTCGCTTGGCCTTTGGGATCAGCCGGGAATTCGGGCAAATCCTTATCCCAACCGGCGGGCAGCTCCCGCCGCTGCATGGTCGTCAACTGTTCGGCGAGTTCGGGGTACTTGGTTTTGTACTCGGCAAACTTTGCCGCCCAGCGATCGCGCAGCTCACGGCCGCGTTTGCCGAGCACTCGGGTGAAATTTTCCTGCACTCCTTCGGGAATAAAAAATTTCTCATCTTCCGGCCAGCCGTAGTTTTTCTTGGTCAGTTTGATTTCGGCGTCGCCCAGGGGCTCGCCGTGGGCCGCCGCGGTGTCTTGTTTGTTCGGCGCGCCAAAAGCGATATGGCTTTCT
>DASSGE010000264.1:0-2523 GCA_035693605.1 Binatia bacterium | reverse complement strand
AATTCCAAAAGCCGATCGGCCAGCGTCGATTTGCCATGATCGATATGGGCGATAATTGAAAAGTTGCGGATATGATCGAGTTTCATTGAGTCAAATGTTCGCGATAATAGTCTGCGGTGAGTCGTAGGCCGTCCCGCAGCGCAACTTGCGGCCGCCACCCTAACACTTCGCCGGCGCGCCGATTATCGATGCAGCTGCGCCGCTGTTCGCCGGCTTTCGCCGGGCCAAATTGCGCTGGCAAACCGCTGCCGACAGCAAGGCGCAAATGGTTGTAAATCGTCACGACGTCGGTTTCGACGCCCGTGCCGATGTTAAGCGGTCCGACAAAGGTGCTTTGGAGCGCCGCGACATTGGCCGCGACGACGTCCCCGACATAAACATAATCGCGGGTCTGCTTGCCGTCGCCATTGATGATCGGAGACTTTCCCGTCAACAGCAGCGCCAAGAATATCGCCACGACACCGGCCTCCCCTTTGCTCGACTGACGCGGGCCGTAAACATTGGCATAGCGCAAGGCCAGGTAAGGCAAGCCGAAGGTCTGATGATAATAGGACAAATACAACTCGCCGGTCCGCTTGCTCACACCATACGGACTGGCAGGTCGAGTGACATGGCTTTCCGTCGCGGGAAAACTTTCCTGTTCACCATATACCGCGCCGCCGGATGAGGCGAAAATAACTTTCTTGACGCCGGCGTTTTTGCAGCCCTCCAACAAATTGATGAAGCCGAGAATATTCACCCGCGCATCGAATGTCGGATCAGCCACCGAGTGACGCACATCCATTTGGGCCGCGTGATGACTCAACACGTCGGGTTTGATCTGCTCGAGTAGCTTCGCACTCTGACTATCGGCAATATCGATCTGGTGCAGCGTCGCTTTTGCATTGATGTTGGCGCGTTGCCCGGTCGACAAATCATCGAAGATGTGAACTTCATGGCCGCGCTCGATATAAGCGTCGGTTACATTCGAGGCGATGAAGCCGGCTCCGCCGGTAACCAGAATTCGCATAGTTAAACCTAAAGCTTGGTGCGAAAATATTCGATGGTTTTAACCAAGCCTTCTTCGAGTTTCACCCTGGGTTCCCAACCGAGGATTGTTCGAGCCTTGGTAATATCGGGCTGGCGCACCTGCGGGTCGTCTTCCGGCAGCGGTTTGTAGACGATTTCGCTCTTGGATCGGGTCATTTCGATTATTTTATTGGCGAACTGTAAAACCGTCATTTCGTAAGGATTACCGATATTGACCGGCAGATGATGATCGGATTGCAATAACTTGTCGAGGCCGGCGATGAGATCGTCGACATACTGAAAGCTGCGCGTCTGTTCGCCCTTGCCATAGACGGTCAGCGGCTCGCCTTTGAGCGCCTGCATGATGAAGTTGGGCACCACTCTGCCGTCGCGGATGCGCATGCGTGGACCGTAGGTATTAAATATCCGGACGATCCGGCTGTCGAGCCCATGATAACGATGATAGGCCATGGTGATCGCTTCGGCGAACCGTTTGGCCTCGTCGTAAACACCGCGCGGACCGATCGGATTGACGTTGCCCCAGTACTCTTCGCTTTGCGGCCGCACCAGAGGATCGCCGTAGACTTCCGACGTTGACGCCAGCAGGTAAGTCGCACTTTGAGCCTTGGCCAGGCCGAGGGTATTGTGGGTGCCCAAAGCGCCGACTTTCAGGGTTGGAATCGGTAGCTCCAAATAGTCGACCGGACTCGCCGGCGAAGCGAAGTGCAGGACAAAGTCCAGCGGTTCCGGAACCTCGATATAGCGACTCACATTGTGATCGATGAAGCGAAAGCGGGGATTTTTCAACAACGGTCCGATGTTTTCATTGGCACCGGTGGCATAGTTATCCATGCACAAAACTTGATGGCCTTGATTGAGAAAATATTCGCATAGGTGCGAGCCGATGAAACCCGCGCCGCCGGTAATCAAATATCTAGCCATTGTTTCTCCCGATCGAATAATAAGTAAAGCCGAGCTTGCGCAGATCCGCGGGATCGTAGATGTTGCGGCCGTCAAAAATGACTGGTTTGATCAGCAGGTTCTTCACCCGGAGAAAATCAGGGCGGCGGAACTCATTCCACTCGGTGACGATCAACAAAGCGGCCGCGCCATGGAGCGCGTCATAATTGCGGTGTGTGTACTGGATGCGATCACCGAATATCTTGCGCGCCTCTTCCATCGCCTCGGGATCAAAAGCCTGCACCCTGGCTCCGGCGGCGAGCAGAGATTCGATAATGGTAATCGCCGGCGCGTCGCGCATATCGTCGGTGCGCGGCTTGAAAGCCAAACCCCAGACGGCGAACGTCAAACCGGACAGTTTATCATTAAAATGACGACGCACTTTATCGAATAATAACTGTTTCTGCCGTTCATTGACCTGCTCGACCGCTTTCAGCAAAACCATCTCCTGGTGATCCCCGCCCATACTGATCATGGCGCGAGTATCCTTGGGAAAACACGAGCCGCCGTAGCCGACGCCGGGAAAAATAAAATGCGGCCCAATCCGCCGGTCAA
>DASSGE010000263.1:0-3272 GCA_035693605.1 Binatia bacterium | reverse complement strand
TTCAGTCGGGATTTCCACCGGCGCTATGGGATTCGCCTTGGCATCGGCCCAAAGTTTATTGATCTCCGACGGATCGCTGCCGATACCGATGCCGTAGATCTGCCGATTGGCGGCGAGGATGCCGATGGCGACAGGAATGTCGTATGTTTTGCCGGTTGCGTCGGTCGGTTTCTCGAACAGAAAGGCTTTGCGGTCTTTTTCCTTGATGCCGCCGCGGAACTGCCAGCGCACCAACGGATGCATCTCTTGATCTTTACACACCGGCTCAGCGATGCGCACGAGCAGCCCCGCGCGCTCGAGCCGTTCGAGATGATCATGCAGATCAGGATACTGGCGCGGCGTGATCGCGTTCATGATTCTCCCTCAGATTCGCGTCCGACTGGAAACGCCGCCGATCCTATATGAATCGACACACTCGGTAAAGGGAGAGTTCGGATTCCGCGCGATGCAATGTTGATTACTTGGCTGTGCGTTGAATAAATCATCTTGCCGATCTTCGTTACGATGATCCTGGCAAATATTTCATTACAAACCTGCCACGGTTTGCTACAATAGCGTGGTCGCGACGGTGCGCCTCTACACAAGAATGATCAAGCGGTCTGTATGGCTGACATTTTTCTTAGCTACGCTAACGAAGACCGGGAAACTGCCGGGCAACTTGCCCGAGCTCTCGAATCGGCCGGATTCAGTGTGTGGTGGGATCGCCGCATCCCCGCAGGGCGGTCGTGGCGCTCGGTACTCGAAGAAGCGCTGCAGGGCATGCGCTGCTTGATCGTCCTCTGGTCGGAGAACTCGTTAAATAGTCCATGGGTCCTCGAAGAGGCCGAAGAGGCTCGCCGGCTGCAGAAACTGCTCTTTCCGGTGATGATTGAAAATATCGCCCCGCCGGTGGGGTTTCGCGCGATCCAAGCAGCCAATTTGGTAGACTGGGACGGCGCCGCGGATGCGCCATCCGTGCAACTGTTGGTCACGGATCTGAAGGCGTTATTGGGCGGTGCTAAGGTGCCATCGCGCGGCGACGTTGGACGTGGCAGGGCGAGCGACTCGGTACAAGACAATTTCTCATCACCAGACAATGTGGGCCGGACAATATTGCGCCACTGGAAAACGTTAGTCGGTGGCGTCGCCGCGATTGCTGTGCTTGTGGTGGTTCTCCAAATATCATGGCCGGGTCCAAAAATCGGCGATTCGCAACTCGCGAATCCGATAAACGAACCAGCTCCGCCGCCGCCGCCGTCGCGCCATCTGACCGCCATCACGATTACCGGAGCGCCGCGAGAGCTAAAACCCACCGATAAGGTAAGTCTTAAACTGCGCGGGAATTATTCCGATGGAACCCATGTTGAGATCGCGGATTCGGTAAATTGGACAAGCAGCGATAGCCGCGTTGCCACGGTCGATGGCCAAGGTAAATTGGCTGCGCTGGCGCCGGGGACCGCTGAAGTCTCGGCGCGCTATGGCGACCTCGTGAGCGCGCCGTGGACGTTGGCGGTCACTGCGGAACAAAAGATCGTTAAAGATACACCAGCAGTCAAAATGGTCAAACTTGCCATCATACCCGCGCGCAGGGAGTTGTCCGCCAACGAAAAAGTTGCGCTGCGTGTCCTGGGTCGTTATTCAGACCAAAGCGAAAAGCCGATCACTCGCGATTTGCAATGGCAGATCAGCGATTCCACCATCGCCGCCATCACTGCCGACGGTCAACTGAGCGGCTTGAAGCCAGGTAGAGTCGATGTATCGGTCCGCGCCGGAGAAATGGCCAGTGCGCCAATCGCGATTGTCGTCAAGGATCTGCCTAAAAAGGTGCCCGTCGAAACTCATTTGGTAAAACCAAACAGTGAATCAAAAGTCGTGGCTCCCGTACCGCCAGAGCGACCGAAGCTGGCGCCGTACATCGCTCGGGCCAAGAGTTTGCGCGAGCAAGGTCAATATGCCGCCGCGCTGGCGGAGCTGCAAAAAGCTGCGGCGATCGATCCGGCCAACGCCGAGGTGACAACGGAAATCGATCAAACCAAAAGAGCCTGTGCGGCGGAAAGAAGTCTCGGCCAGAGAATCGACTGCTGAGGGTATTATTGGGGCTGGCGATTTGTCCGCAGGTTTTAACGCACCCGCCGGCGGGTATCCTCCGCTTCGTCACGGCGGGCGCGATCGCTTTCCTCTTCCAACTTGTAGCCCACCGATTCGGCGCTGCTGAGAACGGTTTCCCAATTGGATTGGCCTGTTGCTGCCGCGCGTAACCCCCGTAAAATCTCCGCGCGGATTTCTCCAGAAGGATCCCAGAATCTTCCCTGAGTGGTGTTGGCGATCGTGTAGTCGAGCCAGTCGCGCAGTCCGGTCAAGGCCGCGGCGATTTCCTTGGCGCCGTCGCTGCGCTGTTTGTCGCCCGTCTTGCTTTGTTTGGCGCGTTCGGTGCGGAGTTTTTTCAGATCTTCTAACAAGATCGAGTCGGCGCCGGCACTTCGTAGCTGGTTTTCAGTCTCGGCGTTGAGATCGAAGGCGACACCACGTTCGCGCGCGATCGTGCCCACTCGCCGCGGCGCGACTCCTTCGCGCAGCGCATAGGAAATTTCTTGTAGTGTAAAAGAATTGGCGGGCGGCGGTGCGCTGTCACCGCGCAGGATGGTCAAACCGCGGTAAAGCAGCGCGACATAGTCGTCCTTCACATAAGTTAAAGCTCTGTCGAGGGCAACTTTGGCCTCCCCGTATCGGCCCGCGTTGTAATGGGCTCGTCCGACGTAGGTCCAGATACTCTTGTGCGGCGGCGCCGAGGTGACGACATAACTCGGATCGGCTTGGGCGATGGGGTTGAAATAATTGACGGCGTTGTCGGGTTCGCCGCGCAATAAGGCTTGCCGCCCCGCCAGGAAGCTCGAGCTCGAAGCGGCGCAGGCGGCAATCGCCAGAGATGAAGCCAGGAAAAGCCAATGACGAATCTTCATGGATGAGCGATAGAATAAGTGTCCGGGCCGTAAAAGACAATCGCTCTCAAGCGCTGTTGTCGAATAGTTCAGCGTGAATATTGAAGTCGGCTTGTGGGGTTGTCTCCCATCTGCTAATCACGAGGGATTGTTATCGTCATGCGTTTCTCACCGACACCTTGGTTAATCGCCGCGTTCGCTTTTGTTGTGCTGGGATTTTCCCGCGGGCTGCATTCTTCGTTCGGTGTGTTCAATGTCGCCTTGCTTGACGCCTTCGGCTGGAGCCGCGGGGCGACGGCGGGGATATTTTCAATTGTTCTTGCGGTCGATGCGCTGCTGTCACCGGCGGCGGGA
>DASSGE010000262.1:0-6707 GCA_035693605.1 Binatia bacterium | reverse complement strand
CGGAAGTATTTATCAGGGATTTTCATTATTGACGGCCAATCCGGACGTCCTTGCCGCACCCGAAGTCCGCGCGATAGCAGCGCGCGAGGGCGTCGGACCGGCGCAGGTGGTGTTTCGCTTTGCCATGCAGATTGGCATGCTGCCATTAACCGGCACAACCAGCCAAAAACATATGTCCGAAGATCTCGCCGCGGAGAGGGTCTCGCTGTCAGCTGATGAGGTTGAGCGTATTGAAACGATCGCGCTGTGATGGGTGCGAAGTATTTCACCGCATAGACCGGAGTAAATCCACCTATGTCCGCTGCGCCCTCGGCGTAGCTGCGGCGTAATTATCGGGACAGGCCGCACTCTTCCGGGTCGTTGGTTATCGCTTCTGGTTCTTTTTCTCCTGCCAGTATTTCAATCTTTCGTTGATTTGTTTTTCGTAGCCTGATTCGGAAGGCGTGTAATAGTTTTTACCGGCGAGCTCGGTAGGCAGGTGTTGCTGGTCAACAATATGGTCCTCATAGTTGTGCGCGTATTGGTAGTCTTTGCCGTAACCCAAAGTTTTCATTAAGCGGGTCGGAGCGTTGCGCAAGTGCATTGGAACCGCCAGTGCACCATGTGCCTCGACATCTTCTGTCGCCGCCAACATCGCTTTGTAAGATGCGTTGGATTTTGGCGCGCTGGCCAGATAAGTCACCGCTTGTGCCAAAGGAATCTTGCCTTCGGGTAGACCGACGAAGTGAACGGCATCTTTGGCGGCGACAGCAATCTGCAAGGCCTGGGGATCGGCGTTGCCGATGTCTTCGGCGGCGAAGATCACCATGCGCCGCGCGATGAACAGTGGTTCTTCGCCGGCCTCCAGCATGCGCATCATCCAGTAAAGCGCCGCGTCGGGGTCGCTGCCACGCATACTTTTTATGAACGCCGAGATGACGTTGTAATGCTCTTCGCCGGCTTTGTCATATTGCAGTGGCTTCTTTTGCAAAGCCTCTTGAATATGCACAAGAGTGATTTCGCTTTGGCTGTTAGCCTGGGCCAAAGACGCGGCGCTCTCCAATCCGTTGAGCGCCACCCGACAGTCCCCCTGGGCTTGCTGGATGATGAAGTCCCGTCCTGTCGCGGAGAGAGATAGTTTCATTTTGCCAAGACCACGTTCGGTATCGGTGAGCGCTCGATCGATGATTTTGCCCATGTCGACGGGCGAGAGGGTTTTGAGAACCAGGACCTGACAACGCGAAAGCAGGGGAGAGATGACTTCGAACGACGGGTTCTCGGTGGTGGCGCCGATCAGAATCAGCGTGCCACGCTCGACGTGGGGTAGAAAATTATCTTGTTGCGATTTGTTGAAGTGATGGATTTCGTCGACGAACAATACCGTCGGTTTGCCCATCCGTTTAAGCTGTTCGGCGTCCTGAATGATTTTTTTTAAGTCTTTGACGCCCGAAGTTACGGCCGAGAAATGCACGCAGTGGGCACCAGCGGAGTTGGCGAGGATTTGGGCCAAAGTGGTTTTACCGCTACCGGGAGGGCCCCAAAGTATCAACGATTTCAACTTGCCGGCGGCGCTAAGACCGCGCAGTAGTTTACCGGCGCCGAGTAAATGTTCCTGACCGACAAATTCATCGAGTGAAGTCGGCCGCATCGCTTCGGCAAGGGGTTTCGACGCTAAATTTGTCTTGGCTGACGCCGAGTCGAACAGGTCCATCACGGGTTAATGCTAGCACAATCGCGCCGTGGAATTATAGTTAGCGCGATTTGCTTTCGCTCGCCGTCGGTCGATGCTATGTTGAGCAAACGCAGTAGGGAATCAGCCATGGCAGAAGCTTCCGATAAAGACAATCCAACGTTTATTCAAGGCACGGCGCCGCGCACGGTGTTGTTCGCTAATTCGTCGATTTCGGGGAAGCTGAGTTACAATCTACCGGTCAAGATCGACGGTCATTTTACCGGTGAGATTAAATCCTCGGAACTGTTGGTGATCGGTCCTAACGCAAAGGTCGAGGCCCATGTTTCGGCACGCCAAGTCCATCTCGAAGGCAAACTGATCGGTTCCGTGCAGGCGATGGGATGTTTTGAGATATTAAAAGGCGGTTATTTTAAGGGTGAAGCTCGAGTAGCGGAACTCAAACTTCACCCAGATGCGGTGTTTGAAGGAACCGGGAATATACTCGGCACCAGCTAATCGCGGCTTTCCTGTGCCTAGCCTTCTTGTTCGGTGAGGCGAGCGGCTTTACCGGACAAATCCCGTAAATAGTACAGTTTGGCACGGCGTACTTTGCCGTGCGACATGACTTCGACTTTCTCGATGCGCGGTGAGTGGATCGGAAATATGCGCTCGACGCCGACGCCGTAGGAGATCTTACGCACGGTAAAATTGGCCCGGCTGCCGGTTCCGGCCATGCCGATAACGACGCCCTCAAATACTTGAGTGCGCTCCTTTTCGCCTTCGACGACTTTGACATGGACACGCACCGTCTCACCAGGACGCAACTCCGGAACCTCGGGTTTAAGCTGTTCGGCTTCGATTTTTGCTATAGTATTCATAACTGCTCCTATCCGAGATTATCTGCCTAGGAGGCGGTCCAAAATGATCGCCGCGGCGGAACGCACCGACAGATGGTTATAGTCGGAATCACCTTCGACCGCTTCTAGAACGTAATCTGCTTGTGAAATTATTGTCTCTGTAAGGCCCCATCCTGTGCCGAAAATGACCAGAAAGGGCCGAATTCCACTTTGTAACATGTCTCGCAGCGCGACGAAAGAGGTTCGTCTTGTTCCGGTGTCACGGGCCGAAGTGACGACGAGGTGAGGCTTTTGACCGCTCTCCTTCTCGATGTCGATAATCGTGTCATCAAGATTGTCGCTGATGCGCGCCAGCGCCAGCGCATCCTTGCGAGTGACGTTATATTGGCTGCCGTAGCCGACCTCCCAGTGGTCGATAATTTTTAACGCCAGCTTTTGCAGTGGCTTGACCGGTGTCACGACGTAGACGCCTTGAATACCGTAGGTCTTGCCGGCGCGGCAAATGTCGTGAATATCCATGTTGGTTACCGCCGTCGTGACCACCTGGTGATTCTTGTCATATACTGGATGATGCAACAGGGCGACATAAACTGACGCCCGTCGGAGTTTATTGCTGGCTTTCGCTACGCCGGTTAACTCAGCTACGCTAAATAAATCGGGTCGGCGCTGCTCGGTGATCTGCATGCTCTTTTGCCGGCGCCAGTCCTTGATCCGTTGGTGATCCCCCGACAACAAAACTTCGGGAACTTTCATGCCGCGAAACTCCTCCGGACGGGTGTATTGGGGATATTCGAGCAGACCATCAGTGAAGGAGTCATCCGTCGTTGAGTTTTCATTGCCGAGGACGCCGGGTACCAGTCGGGTGACGGCATCGATGACCACATTTGCCGCCGGTTCACCGCCGCTGAGAGTGTAGTCTCCGACAGAAATCTCTTCGTCGATGAATGCCTTGACGCGTTCGTCGATACCCTCGTAGCGGCCGCAGACCAAGACAACTTCATCCTCGCCCGCGAAGCGCTGCGCCTCGCTCTGTCTGAAGACTCGTCCTTGGGGCGCCAGAAGAACGATCCGAGCCTTAGGATTTTTCTGTCGTGCGGCCTCGATTGCGGCGACAAGGGGTTCTGGTTTCATGACCATTCCTTGACCGCCGCCGTAGGGATAATCGTCAGTTATGTGGTGCTTGTCGGTAGTGTAATCGCGCAAATCGACCAAGTTGATTTTGACGAGTTGTTTTTCCTGGGCGCGTTTCAGAATGCTATGGCCGATAGACGAGGCGAACATCTGCGGAAAGATCGTAATGACAGTAAAAGTCAGCATTAATGGGCAATGTAGGCTAGTAAGAAAGCTGCTAAAGTTCGAGCAGCCCCTTGGGCGGATCGACGATGACTCGGCGGCCGTCGAAGTCGACCCTGTCGACAATCTCTTTGACTGCCGGAATCAGGATCTCGTTTTCCGATTCCTTGACGACGAGGATATCGTTCCCCGCGGTCTTTAGCACAGACGTAATAATGCCGATCCGGGCGCCGTCGTTATCAAAGACCTCGAAGCCGATCACTTGGTAGTGATAATATTGTCCCGAGTCCAGAGGCGCGAGCGCGTTCTCGGCTACCGATAAAGTGGCACCTATCCAGCGTTTGGCTTGATCGATGTTGTCGATGCCGCGCAGCTTGATCAGGAATTGATTCTTGATTGGTGTGGCATCCGCTGCCAACTCCAACTCCGCATGGGTATCACCGAGATCCAGATATACCTTGCGCCCGGCTACTAAAATAGTGGTGTCGAAATTGAAAGGGTTGAGCTTCACCTTGCCGTCTAGACCGTGCGTCGTGGCAATCTCACCGAGAGGAACGGCTGGTTCTACCATCGGCGCGGCCGCGGAGCAGGTCACTTTTCTTCAACTATTTCTAGGACGACTTTGCGGTTGCTTTTAGACGCGGCAGCATTGAGCAGCGTGCGGATTGATTTCGCCGTTCGACCTTGCCGGCCGATCACTCGACCCAGGTCTTCCTTGGCAACTTTGAGCTCGAGGATTGCGGTGTCCTCGCGCTCGCTCTCCGTAACCTCGACAGCGTTGGGATCATTGACCAGAGACTTAGCTAAGTAGTGAACCAAATCCTTCATTCAGGCGGTTCTTTCCGCGGCAAAGCTCAGCTGGCTTTCCGCTCCTTTTTGATCAATTCGGAAACGGTCTGACTGGGTTTCGCGCCTTTTTTAATCCAGGCGTCGATTTTCTCGCGATCCATTTTTACTCCGCCGGTCTTGGCGCGAGGGTCGTAGGTGCCGACCTGTTCGATGTAGCGGCCATCGCGAGCAAAGCGCTGATCACTGACGACGATGCGATAAAAAGGCTTCTTCTTGGCGCCATGGCGGCTCATGCGAATGCTTACACTCATGCGGTTTTTCCTTCTCAGGTTAGTGGAAAGGGTTCGGCATTTGGTTCATCAGCGAACGAACGCCCAGCTTGCTGACCCTTTGCATCATTTTTTTCATCTCTAAAAATTGCTTCATTAAACGGTTTATTTCGGTGACTGAGGTGCCGCTGCCCTCGGCAATGCGTCGCCGGCGACTGCCATTGAGCAACGCCGGATTGCGCCGTTCTTGAATCGTCATCGAGTTAATGATCGCCTCGACACGCTTGAGTTCTTTCTCGGCCTTTTCGCCGTCGACTTGGGACGCCAACTTTTTGCCGCCGGGAATCATTTCAAGCAGACTATTCATCGAGCCCATTCTTTTAATTTGTTGGAGCTGGACAAGAAATTCTTCTAGCGTGAACTGCTGCTTTTGAAATGCCTTTTGGAGCTTCTCGGCTTCCTTGTGCTCGACGGTTTGCTGCACCTTGTCGATCAACGATAGGACGTCGCCCATGCCAAGAATACGCGATGCTAGCCGGTCCGGATAAAACGGTTCAAAGGCGTCGAGTTTTTCTCCGACGCCGGAAAACAGAATCGGCTTGCCGACCATCTGCCGGATCGATAATGCGGCACCGCCGCGGGAATCACCGTCGAGCTTGGTGAGAATGACGCCGGTGATGCCCAACTTGCTGTCGAACCCCGACGCTTGGTTGACCGCGTCTTGGCCGGTCATGGAGTCGGCGACGAACAGGATTTGATGGGGGTTGACCGTTTGCTTAATCGAGCTGAGCTCTTGCATCAGCTCTTCATCGATATGTAGTCGTCCGGCGGTATCGATGAGGAGCACATCGCAGAATCTCTTCTTGGCTTCATCGAGAGCCTGGCGGCAGATCGCTACAGGCGAGGTATTTGGGTTCGAATCAAAAACCGGTAAATCCAGCTCTTTGGCCAGGATTTTTAACTGCTCGATGGCGGCAGGCCGATAAATATCCGCAGGCACCAGATAAGGGGTACGCTTCTTTTCGTTCTTTAAGTACCGGGCTAGTTTGGCGAGGGTGGTGGTTTTTCCTGAGCCCTGCAAACCGACCAACATAATGACCACTGGCGGCGCGGCTTTGAGGTCGAGTTCCTGGTAGTCGCCACCGAGAAGGCCAACCAATTCATCGCGCACTACGCCGATGAACTGTTGCTCCGGTGTGAGGCTCTGAAGAACCTCTTGCCCCATCGCTTTGGTTTTGACTGCGTCGAGAAAACTTCGCACCACCTTAAGGTGGACGTCGGCTTCCAACAGGCCGAGACGCACCTCTCGAAGCGCGTCATCGATATTGATCTCGGTGATCTTGCCCTGACCTCTGAGCCGTTTGAAGGTCAGTTCAAGTTTATCGGTTAAAGATTCGAACATGTACAGGGATGCTAAGATGCGATATTCGTGAGAGAATTATCCAGTAAACTAGTAAAAATCGATTCTGTAGTCAAGTTCAGCAAAAACAAAAGCCCGTTACGCGCGTCGCAGTCGACACGCGTAACGGGCTGGTTTTTAAATCGAAACAGAGCTACATCATGCCGCCCATTCCGCCCATGCCGCCCATTCCACCCATGCCGCCCATGCCGCCACCGGGCATTGGTGGCATAGCCGATTTTTCTTCCGGCTTTTCCGCAACCATCGCTTCGGTGGTCAACAGCATGCTGGCGACCGAGGCGGCATTCTGCAATGCCGTGCGGACGACCTTGGCGGAATCGATAACGCCGGCCTTGAGCAGGTCCTCGTATTCTTCCGTCGCGGCATTGAAGCCGAAGGCGCCTTTGCCCTCTTTGACTTTTTGCAGCGCGATCGAACCTTCGACGCCG
>DASSGE010000261.1:0-2495 GCA_035693605.1 Binatia bacterium | reverse complement strand
GGGAACTGGCGGAGCGGTTCGTCTTGCGTTGACTCGTTGCCAATCTGACCATGTGTTTGTGTTCAATGGGGACACCTACCTCGATCTTGAGACTGCGGATGTAGTGGCTCACTGGCAAAGGCATCGCGCACCGATCATTGTGGCGCGTGAGGTGCCCGATACCGCGCGGTATGGTTGCTTGGTTACAGCCCATGGGCGTGTCTTGAGCTTTTCCGAAAAAGGTGTGGCTGGGTCGGGGCTGATTAATGCTGGGTGTTATGTCTTTCCTACCCAAATTCTTGACGGGTTCGCGCTTGGCGAGCCATTCTCCTTGGAGGCCGATTTTTTGGCCAATGCAGTGCGGCACGCTTTCTTTAAGTGTTTTGTATCGCATGGTCATTTTATCGATATCGGTGTGCCGGAAGATTACGCTCGGGCTCAACAGGAACTTGCGGGGATTGCTGGGTGAAGCCGAGCCGTGCGCTCTTTCTTGACCGGGACGGTGTTGTCAACATCGACCACGGCTATGTCTATCGACGGGATCAGTTTGAGTTTGTCGATGGCATCTTTGATTTATGTCGAGAGGCTCAAGCGCGTGGTTATCTTTTAATCTTGGTCACCACGTTACCCATCATTAATTACAATTTCTATTCTATGCCACGGGATGGACACTAATAATCACGACGTTTCGGTAATCATCGTGAACTGGAACGGTCAGCGCTTTGTGAACGACTGCCTGGAATCATGTTCCCGGCAGAGCTACTTAAAGAACGAGTGCATTTTTGTTGACAATAACTCGACGGATCAATCCATCGCCCAGGTAGCCTCTAAATTCCCCTCTGTCAAGGTCATTTCTCTAACCAATAATAAAGGCTACGCTGGCGGGAATTGTGAGGGCCTAAGATCAACGACCACTGAATTCGTCGCGCTCCTCAACAACGATGCCAGGGCCGAGCCGGATTGGCTGGAGCAACTTCTCATGCCCATGATCGAAGATGCATCAATCGGCATCTGCGCATCTAAAATTGTTTTCACCGAAAGCGGCTTATTAAACAGCGCGGGCGACGGCTTGACTGTGGCGGGCGTAGGCTTCAATCTCGGCCTGAACCACGCAGCGTCGGATTTTGTGCATTCAGAGTTCGTCTTCGGCGCCTGCGGCGCCGCGGCGCTGTACCGCCGCAAAATGCTCGACGAGATCGGTTTTTTGGACGAAGACTTCTTTCTTTACGATGAAGATACCGATCTCAATTTTCGCGCACAACTGGCCGGTTGGAAGTGCGCCTATGTTCCGACCGCCGTCGTGCAGCACATCGGCAATGCCACCGCTGGTCGTTTGAGCGATATCCACGTTTACTACCACAGCCGCAATCTGGAATTCGTCTGGATCAAGAACATGCCAATGGCGTTGATGATTCGCTATGCCCATCAGAAGCTGATTCAGGAAATCGGCTCCTTTGCGTATCTGTGCCTGCGACATGGCAAGTGGCGGCCTTTTTTTCGCGCCAAGCGCGACGCATTGAGAATGTTACCAGTAATGTGGAAGAAAAGGCGCGAAATTCAAAAACGACGGCGGGTGACCACCCAATACATCCGCGATCAACTGACCTCGATGTTCAATGTCGCGATGCTGCGGCAGAAACTCCAACAGTTCCTTCACGGTTAACGTTTTGTTGACGAGTAAAGAAATTATCCACTTATCGCGTTATTGACGATTTCCTCGTTGTACGGTTGCGGCGCGCTGCTTGGACAAATATGATTGTCCGCGTCGCCTAGCCAACATTCAGCGGCGACGGTATCTTTGGGCCAGCAACTCTAGCGGCACCCTGAATTTGCCGACCTCCACCTGAAACGCCGATTGCGGCACCCGTTTTTGCCTTCGGCGCCGGCGGAAACGCCGGCCAGTGCGATCAACAGCGCCGTGCCGAATTGTTTAGACTGGGGCTCTCTTGAGTAGCCGTGTAGCCAAAGCAAAATGCCATGGCCTGCAGCAGCAGTCACTGCATGAGCAAAATATCCGGATGATGGCATCAGCCATTCGATCCAGCGCTCCCGCAAAGCCGCGCATCCCAACCCGACGATGTCCATAATCGACCGGAAGCCTGTATCACACCCGGTGGGAACAGGCAGAGTTGATCAACTTGCAGCACCGCCCGGGACCATCTAGTTTAGGCGTCATGCGAGTCGCCTTGGTGCACGATTGGTTGGTGTCGATGCGCGGCGGTGAAAAATGCCTCGAAGTCTTTTGCGAATTGTTTCCGGACGCGGATCTCTATACCCTGATATATGCGCCGGACCAGGTCTCTGCGGCGATCCGGAGAATGAGAATCCATTCGTCTTGGATCGGGCGACTGCCCTGGGCGCAAAAGTATTTTCGTTATTTATTGCCCCTCTTTCCCGACGCGATTGAACGCTTCGAATTGGCCGATTACGATCTGGTGCTGTCGAGCAGTCATTGCGTGGCCAAAGGGGTGTTTCCCAGGCGGGCGCCGCATATCGCTTATGTGCATACGCCCATG
>DASSGE010000260.1:0-4017 GCA_035693605.1 Binatia bacterium | reverse complement strand
CGCCAGAGCCGTTCTGCTTCAGCAGACTTATCGGTAGGAACTTTAACGAGAATCATTCGAGTAATCATAAATTGTTCTCCTAAACAAATGTTTGCGACAGGACTACGGTTTGCCTAAACGATAGGGCGCTGTTCTTAAACGACACAAGCCCATTTGTGCAGCACAAGCACTCTGTCAATCTACGCTTCAGCAGAGGCAGATTCATGTTCATTTAGGGTTCTGAGGATTATCTCCACCGCTTTTCCGACTGCATGGTCAACCGGTTCGCTGAGGCCAATGTCTTGGTTCAGTGTCTGCGGCTCACAGCCCACGAACAACAGACGTTTCGGCCTCGCGCTGAGCTTTCGCAGTAGCCGAATGACGGTTTCCGAAGTCAACGAGGCCGCAGCGACCGTGTCGCAATCCCGACCGTCAGCCTGGGAGGGATCGAGGATGTAAAGATCCCCGGGCGCTCCGCCACGCGACATTGCATCCACGATGATCACGGTTTGGTATTTTTCTCTGAGAATCTCGTAGGCCAAGTGGACGCTGCGTATGCCGAAATCGGCGACGCGAACATTATCATCAAGCAAACGGGCTGCTAAACGACGGATCACGGCGGCACCAAAGGCGTCGTCGCTCAATAAAATATTGCCAACGCTGGCGATTAAGGCTCGATTATTAGAATCCATTAGTTACGCCTCGATGGCATTAACTTATGAAGCGTCAAAGTTTTAGCTTATCGGAGTTATGAGAGTAGCATCTCCAATCGCGAGATATTTGGAGACTCGAATCCGCAAACTCTGTGCCGGAACGACATTGTACCTGCCAGACGAATTAGCATTCTGGAATCGGTGACCTCTCCTGGCACGTCCTTTTGTTGCGACATATGATTTCAACCTGTAGCGAATCTCGGACAGTCCTCGAGTGGTAGTATTTTTGCCCTTTGCTCTGTAAGGCACAGGCACGTCGACCCGTCGTCTTAATCGGATGAGGCAGTGAGGGCGGCCCTACCTTGTGGGGCTCGGCTTGAATCAGCGCTAACCTGTGGCAAAGTTTTCTCGTTCGGACATGAGGTGGCAGAAACTTTCGAGCGAAAGATAGGCGATGACTTTATAACGGGCCGCTTAGATCGGATTAGATTGGAGTAGGCGATGGTTAAACGAGAGTGTCGCATCGAGATTGATTCTATGGGCGAAGTGGCGGTTCCTAAGGAGGCGTATTATGGTGCGCAAACCCAACGCGCGGTAGAAAATTTTCCGATCAGTGGACTTCGATTTCCGTCGCGGTTCATTCGTGCGTTAGGTCTGATCAAGTTCTCCGCCGCCGGCTGTAACCAAGAACTTGAGTTGCTCAGTGCTGAAGTCGGTGATGCGATTCGGCGCGCGGCCGGCGAGATCATCAATGGCAAACTTGATAGCGAGTTTGTCGTCGATATTTTCCAGACCGGCTCTGGTACTTCTACCAACATGAACGCCAATGAGGTGATCGCCAACCGGGCTTTAGTATTATTGGGTAAAGAGCGTGGCAGCAAACAGATTCATCCCAACGACCACGTCAATCTGGGACAGTCGAGCAATGATGTCATTCCCTCGGCGATGCATATCGCCGCACTAATGGCGATTACTCAGGATTTGTTGCCAGCGCTCAATCACCTCTATTTGGCGCTTTCCGCAAAGGCGCGAGAATTCGATAATGTGCTGAAAATCGGCCGCACCCACCTAGCCGACGCCACGCCAATCCGATTGGGGCAGGAATTTAGCGGCTACGCGCGTCAAATTGAACTGGGTATCGAGCGGATAAGCGCCGCGGCGCGTGGACTCGAAGAGCTTCCGCTCGGCGGGACCGCAGTCGGAACCGGCATCAATACCCATCCGCGCTTCGCTGCCTTGACGATCGAGAAAATTTCCGCGCTCACCGGTCTCCCATTTCGAGAAGCGTCCAATCATTTTGAAGCACAGGGAAGCAAAGACGCGGTGGTGCATGTGAGTGGAGCGCTAAAAACCCTTGCCGTCAGTTTGTCCAAAATTGCCAACGATCTGCGCTGGTTAGCGTCAGGGCCGCGCGGTGGTATCGGGGAAATCGAGTTGCCTGATCTCCAACCCGGTTCGTCAATCATGCCAGGAAAAGTAAATCCGGTGCTCTGCGAGTCAGTGCTGCAGGTGGCGGCCCATGTGATTGGTTGCGATGCAACGATTGCGCTATGTGGTCAGGCGGGAAACTTTGAATTGAACACCATGATGCCGATTATGGCATTACGTATCCTGGAATCGATCAGCTTTACAGCGGCGGTTAGCCAAGTGTTCACCGACAAGTGCATCAATGGCATTCAAGTCAATAAAGAAAGATGCGCCGAGCTGGTCGACCAGAGTCTGGCGATGGCCACAGCTCTCGTGCCCGAAATCGGCTATGACGCGGCGGCTAGCATCGCCAAAGAAGCTTTTGAAACGGGCCAAACGGTGTTGCAGGTGTGCCGCGCGCGAGCGTTAATCTCGGAGGAGGTATTGGTTCGCCTTCTGGATCCGTGGCCAATGACCGAAACGCGTGACGCGAAGAAATGACATCCATACCCGGGTGTATCGTGGTTCGGCGAGATTCGCGCGTCGTGCGCACCCCGTCCGCGTACTAGCTAGAGGTTGGCTGGATAGACTTCGACTCTTTAATGAGCGCAAGCTTCATGCTTGAGTCTGTTCAAGCAGGTCTTGCGCATCAGATTCTGGCCAGTGATCGGCCGAAATATGCTCATTTAGATTTTCTCCGGTACCGACGCCGAGCAGAAAAGATCCAAGTAACGGACAAGCCGCGGTGGCCGCTGCCCGGCGATGATCGCCGGGTGTCGTCGGGCAGGTTCCCGTGGTGCCGATGGTGATACGTTCGGTCAATTGAGCGATATCGCCGAGCATGGTCCCGACAAAACTCGACTGCCTTTGGCGTTCGGTCCACGGATGAAAATCAGCCGAGATCACGGCAAAACTGAAACCGGTTCTTCGGCTCGCTCGACACAATCGATCAATTCCTCAGGCGATTGCTCTTCGCTGCAGATTTTATAGCCCCGATTGAACCATCGTGGATCTCTCTGAGTACACGAGGGCGATGCCATGCATTTGTCACGCAATTGTCGGCACGCCAATTGCCTTTTCTCGGATGAAGAAATCGCTCGATTGTCGAACCATGGCGCTTAGTAAAAAGGATTTTTTGTCACAGCCGGATCCCTCGACCTCGGCAGATTATGAGGCAACGCTTAGTCGCGTGTTTCCGGCAAACTCAGAAACTTTGTTGATGTTGGCAGTGTTGGAAGAAGCCATTGATTCGTACAAGCGTTATCTATTCGCAAACGACCGCAAAGCTCAAAAGCTTTTTGCCGAAGCGGAGAGCTGGATACTCGATCGCGACGATGATGGGTTATTCTCTTTCGAGAATGTCTGCGAAGTGTTGGGTTTGAGCGCCAATTATCTGCGCGGCGGTTTGCAGCGTTGGAAGGAAGCCCAAGCGGCTAATCGAAAAGAATTTGCCAAAGGCACGCAGAATCACAAAAGGCGGCGGCGTAAAAATGTTGCCTAAGCCGAGACGGATAAGTTCGTCGCAAGTGAGTCGACGCTAAATTTTTCTTTGGTCGTGATGTTGGTCCAATCTTTGCCTTGCGGATGGGTCATTATGAACTTCACAAGCTCACCCCAGGAAAATCACGTTGACGAAATGGCGATGCGCGTTTTTCACGCAGATACACTGGTGCCCTATCAGTACTTTGCGACATTTCAACGCAGCGCACCTTTGGAACCAGAAAAACGCTTAATGCACGCGATATTGGAGGATGCAGTTACATCCTGTCGTCTGTATTTCGGCGCAAAAACCAAGCATCATAAAAGACTCTTTCGGGATGCCCGGCAGTGGATTTGGTCGCGGGATGATAAATGGCTGTTTTCTTTTGAAAATGTTTGTGCCGCCCTCGGGTTGGATGCGCAGTGCTTACGTGATGGCCTAGCGCGCATGGAGAGGGAAAATGACAATAGTCCCCTTGTTGAGTCTTCGCGAAATTTA
>DASSGE010000259.1:0-3431 GCA_035693605.1 Binatia bacterium | reverse complement strand
TCTTACTGATTCTGCCGATCATGCTGGTCTTCGGTTTAACGGTTTCGCAGACACAGGCGCAGAATCGCTTCCGTGCCGTCAGCGGCGGCTTCGGCACGGCGATCCATGGCGTGCTGTGGGTGGGCTACGAGAAAAAGATATTCCAAAAGTACGGTCTCGATCTGGAGTACCTGGCCATCGAGAACGGCACTGTGTCGATGCAGACGCTGCTGGCCAATGAGACCCAGGCCGCCTTTACCACCGGAGCGTTGGCGGTGACCGCCAACTTGCAGGGCGGCGACGCGACGATTATCGCCGGCGGGATCAATTTCATCCCAAACAAGTTGATAACCCGGCCGGAGATCAAGCGGCCCGAGGACCTGAAGGGCAAACGCATCGCCATCAGCCGATTCGGCTCGGCATCGGATTACGCCACCCAGTTGGCGCTAGAAAAGCTCAACGTCAACCCCAAGGATGTCTCGATCATTCAAGCAGGCGGCAATTCCACGCGCTTTTCGGCCATCGTCGGCGGCAGCATTCACGCGACGCTCTTGTCGGAACCCTTGACCACCATGGCACTGCGGGATCATAAGATGAACTCACTCATCGATCTGGCGGAGAGCGGCGTGCCGTTCCCGCAAAATGCTTTTCTGGTGCGGCGCAGCTACTTGGACGCCAACCGCGCGAGGGTCGTCAATTTCATGAAGGGCGTGATCGAAGGCTACTTCACCTTGAAAAATGACAAGCCGCTGGCGCTCCAGATGATCAAGAAATATATCCGGGTCAGCGACGAAGATGCCGGCATCGGCTATGACTATTATCTGGCCAAATACGGCGACGGCGTGATGGTCATGCCGGATCGCAAGGGCATCGAGTTTATCCTCGCCCAGGTCGCCAAGGAAAATCCCAAGGCCAAAGGGCAGACGGTGGAAAGCTTGCGTTTGCTCGATGGCAGCGTGCTCGACGAGATCCGTAAAAGCGGATTCATCGATAAGTTTAAGAAGTAAGATTCGGAAAATCAACCACGAATCGCAAATTGATCACGAGGTCGAACGCTAGGATTCGGATGTATTAACCGCAAAATACGCAAAGAGTGCAAAGGGTGAGCGCCACTTCGATCCTGTTGCGTGTCGAGCCGGTGTTGCAACTGTCATTTCGAGGTGAAGCCGAGAAATCTCTCCGCGTATGTGGCGGGATACGCGAGATCCCTCGCTGTGCTCGGGATGACAGATATGGGGCATTTGTGCATTACGATACAGTCTTGGCGGGTGGGCACAGGAGGGGGATGGAACCTTTGGAACGATTGGAACCACTGGAACGGATTTTAGTTATAAGGAGTTGTTGATGCCCGGAGTTCTAGACGCCGACACCCATATCGCCGAGTCCGAGGCGATGTGGAGCTTTATCGATAAAGAAATGTATCCGCGCCGGCCGGTGCTGGCGCGCATCCCGGACGATACCTGGTACCATGAGCGCAATGCTTTTTGGCTGATCGACGGCGAGATTTTTCCCAAGCCGGCGGGCAAGGCAAGCTTCAGTTTGATCACCCCGTCGGCGCAGAAAAAAGAATCCGGCCGCGGCGACATTCATTTGGCTGTGCGCGAGTTGACCGATCCCCTGGCGCGTTTGAAGGACATGGATAAGATCGGCGTCGATGTCCAGGTCATTTATCCGACTTTGTTTCTAGTCTATCTCACCGACGACGCCAAGTTGGATGTGGCGCTCTGCCGTGCTTACAACCGTTTTGTCGCCAATGCCTGCGCAAAAGCGCCGGATCGGCTCAAGTGGGTGGTGATCTTGCCGCTGCGCGATATCGCGGCGTCGTTTGAAGAGTTGCAATGGGCCAAAGAGCAGGGCGCGGTCGGCGTCTTTTTCCGCGGCATGGAGGGCAATCTGACCCTCGATAATCCCCAGCTCCATCCTATTTATGCTTTGGCGGAGAAATTGAATTTGACGCTGTGCATTCATACCGGTTCGGGGAGCCGCCATTTAATGCAGCACTTCGATGTCGAGCGCAATCATACCTTCGCTCATAATCGGGTCTTGCCGGTGGTCGCTTTCCGCGATCTGGTCGCGAACCGGATCCCCGAGCTATTTCCCAAGCTGCGCTTCGGTTTCATCGAGGCGGCATCGAGCTGGGTACCTTATATCTGGCATGTTTTGCGGCGCTCGGTGCGGCCGGACTTCAAGACGAAAAACCCCCAGGAACTTTTTCGAGAATACCGCTTCTGGATCGCCTGTGAGGCGGACGAAGAGCTGCCGCATCTGCTCAACTACATCGGCGAAGAGCATCTCGTCATCGGCTCCGACTACGGCCACAACGATCCATCGAAGGAGCCGGACTTTGTCATGAATATGCGCGCGCGGCAGGATGTCGCACCGGCAGTGATTGAAAAGATCCTGTGCGACAACCCGCGGCGGCTTTACGGCGTGGCCTGATGGTAATGAAACGTATCTTAAGAATTAGCTGCTTCGTCGTCGTTTGGGCGGTCTTCGCTCCCGCGCATGCGGCCCAAACCGATCTCACCAAGCTCACGGTCGGCTACTCGCCGATCTCGGCGGCGACGCTGCCGTTTTTTATCGCCCTCGAAGAGCGGCTATTTTCTAAGTATGGCTTGGACGTGGTGCCGGTGTTTTTCGGCGGTTCGCCGTTGATCAATGCGGCGATCATGGCCGGCGAGTTTCCCATTGGTCTCACCGGCGGCGCGGGGATTATCTCCAGCCAGCTGGCCGGCAGCGATCTCACGGTTATCGGCAGTTACTTGCAAGTGTTAACCATCGACGGCATGGCCAAGCCCGAGATCAAGTCGATCAATGATCTTAAGGGGAGGAAAGTCGCTGTCAGTCGCATCGGCGCATCTACTTATTTCGCCGGGCTGTCGATGCTCGATTCGCGCGGCATGAAGCCGAGCGATGTCGTTTTCATCCAGGCTGGCGGTGTGGGCGAATCTTTCGCGGCGTTAGTCAATGGCGCAGTCGAGGCGGCGATGATCGGATACCCCTTCAGTCTGAAAGCCAAGCAGGCTGGATTTCAAATCCTTTTTCGGCCGCCCGATACCGAATACGGGCTTTATCCCAACGCTACGGTGGCGGCGCGGGAGTCTTGGCTGAAAGAACCGCGCAATCGCAAAATTGCGGTGAGCTTTCTGCGCGCGATGAACGACGGTTTGCACTTAGCCAAGACCGACGCCGTCGCCAGTAAAAAAGCTCTGCGCCGCTTCACGAGGGTACATGACGAGGCGACGCTTCAGGGCACCTTCGAATTCTTTCAACCCTATTTTCCGGCGAATCTTCGGACCCTCGAAAAGGCGATGGCCAACGCGATCAAGTTTCTCGATCATCCTAAAGCCAAACAGTTGGACCCAAGGCAGACGTTTAACAATAGCTATGTTGACGAAGCGCTGAAGTAGCGCTGCGCGAGATTGGTGGAGAGGTGCTGATACTTCGACCAG
>DASSGE010000258.1:0-3759 GCA_035693605.1 Binatia bacterium | reverse complement strand
TATTCATTTTCGAGAATCTCTAAACGCGCGACTGTTAGCTGTTTACAGCGGCCCTCTTGAGATCGTCGGCCAGCTTGATGTTTTCGGACCGGGTGACGCTAACGTTGAAATTATAGGCGGGCGAGCGGAACTGGCTGAGCGCAAATTGCTGCCCCTCAGCTCGGCTGGCGTGGATGCAATCCTCCGGTACGTGGACGATGTAGTTTCTTATGTGAAATCCTATAACCGCGTGATAGACGCAATTGTTCGAGCCGATGCCGGTGACGACGATATGGTCCCGGCAAGGGCGGAGATCGAATGTCTTCAGCTGCTCTTCCATGGTCGTTTGGTAGAAGCAGTCGTGGGAATACTTTTTGACGACCGGTTCGTTAGCATTCGGTTTAAGCTCCTCGACAAACTTCACCGCTGGGCTGTCGTCGATGAGCGAGTACTCTTTACCGAAGAAAGTGAACTCGGGATGATCCTTTGTTCGCACGGATTGAACGTGGATGATCTTGCCATTGGCCTGGCGAAATCGATCCAACAGCGCCTTGATGTTGCGGATGACGGGTTTGAGTGTAACACCGTGCCGTTCACAGCCTTCAGCCTGCATGTCGACAATGATGAGCGCGGAACCTTGTGGAGAAAGCTCGATTGCCTGTTGAGCGTCCATGAAACCCTCCCGAAGACTGTTTATCTGTTCTTTACCGAGATCCGGCCGCGCGCGTCAGATAAGTGTCATCGAAATATTTCTGCGGCGGGTCCGAAATATCGATTTGTTTCAAAAGTGCCGTGATGTTTTCCTTCTTAAGCCGGATATCGAGATCGGCCGCGTAATAGTCTAACGCTTTCCTCTCTATGGCAATATCACCCCGGAGCCCGTGGCGAATGCCGAGGGCAATCGCTTTTTCCTTGTCGCGGCGGATAAGCTCGTTAGCTTTATCGAGGGCCCGGAGAAATCGGATCGTCTTATCCGGGCCTGAGGCGGCGAATTCTCTTGTAGATGCGACGATGGTCGAGGGAATCTCGGTTAGCGTATCTCTCGTGTCCAGGAGCATCGAAAATCCGTCTCTCTCGGCTTGCACACGTTGACCTGGGGTTAGCGGAACGGCCTGGACCCTGCCGGTTTTGAGCGCGGCGATGCGCGCCATCGGCCCGCCCTCGATGTTCAGGACGGAAAAATCGCGATCCCTGATCAGCCCGTGCCGGCGCAAAGATTCCACAACCGTAAATTCTCCCATGCCGCCAATCCCGGTGATGCCGATTGTTTTTCCCTTCAAGTCTGCCACCGTCTTCAAACTCTTATCCGTCATGAGTGCGTAGCTCATTCGACTGAGATGGCCACTGACCACTAGCACGGGAGCGCCGCGTGCGATACCGCGCAATATCGCAACGGCCCCCGCAATCACCATGTCGGCCTGGCCGCTCATGAGAAGTGCCATCATGATCGGGCCGCTGCTGGACAAAGTCACGGGTTTCACGTCTAAACCTTCTTCTTTGAAAAAGCCGGCTCCCCGAGCAACCGCGGTGGGCAGCCCGGTATTCCAGCTCGGCGATACCAACGCTACGGTAACAACCTGAAGATCCGCGGCGCTGGAGAGACCATGAATAAGACTGAAGACCGATAGAGTTGCTGCCAAAAAGATTTGTTTCATAGGACCGCCGAGCCCCTTACGGTATGGCAGCGATCATAGAAGAGCTGCTGACGCACTGTCAATATAAGAGGACCGACGTGATCAACCAAATGTGTGGGGAAAAATCTCGGATCAGGCCTGAGCTGGACTTTTATCTCCGGCCGTCGCTCCTGCCCCCATCCGATCCCGGCGGCAATCGAATCGGGAGATCAATCGTCGCTCAGGGATCGACCAGCGCGTTTACCAGCGTGTCCGACAGCCATTTTTCATAGCGCGCCGGCGTCCAGCCGCTCTCCTGCACCAGCATGCGATAGATATCGCGGCTTGTATACATCCACAGGATTCGCCGCGCTTCGTCGATACTCAGGGTTTTCCTTTGTTTGCGCCGGTCAAAAAGCGCCTGCACGCGATCCTTCTGCATCTCGAAACGAACCCTCTCGAATTCCTGCTCCAGCTTGCGCAGGGCCGGTGAAAACGCCGAAGCGCCGCGCATCAGGCCGAGCTCCGAGCTTTCCCCTTCATAGATGGCTCGCGCCACCTGGGCCGTTAGCGCGATCAGTCGCACCGGATCGCTCACCCCCTCGAGCTTTGCGGCGGCCTCCTGAAAGCGCCGGCCGAAGAGCGATGTCTTCATGAGCCCGCGAAGGATGCCCTCTTTGGATTTGTAGAGCGAATAGACGGTGGGCACGGCGACGCCGGCCTTCTTCGCGATCTGGGCGATGGTGACTCGGTCGATGCCATGGCGCACGAAGAGCGTTTTGGCGGCATGGAGAATCTCCGCCTTGGTATCCTGCGCCGCTTTGGCGCGCCGCTCCGAGACGTACTTCCTTGATTTTCGGCTTGACATAAATCGATATAGTTAACTATATTTAATTTCGAGCGCGCGGACCGGCTGCGTGCGCGCAACACGGTCGGCGAGCGCAGCTGGAAGAAACCATTATTTAGCCCTCATCGAAAGGAGTAGCAATGGAACCAGTCTCGGGATTCGCGCTCTGGAGCGGCCGGGTGTTGACCGGGATCGCAGTGGCGTTCCTGTTGGTCGACGCGCTCGGCAAACTTTTGAAAATTCCCGCCGTCGTCGAAGGCACGGTGAAACTGGGATACCCGGAGGGGGTCGTGTTGCCGATCGGCGTGCTGCTCTTGATCGGCGTGCTGCTGTATCTGATCCCCAAGACGTCGCTGCTCGGGGCGATTTACCTGACCGCGTTCCTGGGCGGCACCGTCGCGACCCATGTCCGCGTCGGCAGCCCGCTGGTCACCCATGTCCTGTTCGGCGTCTATGTCGCGGCATTTGTCTGGGGCGGCCTCGCTCTACGCAATCCCCGCCTACTGTCGCTGCTGAGCGGAAGAGACTGACCGCCAGCGCGGCCCAAGATCGCTGGGCTGCTTCTTTGAAGTCTCCAACAGCCCAACGGCTTCGCGTTTGAACTCTGCGGTAAAACTGTTGCGCTTTGTTATCGAACACCTCCTTCAGGGCTTTTGACCCCTTTCTCGATGTCCGTCAAACCCTGGCTACCTCATTTCTTGACGGGGAGCTCGGGATTGCGATAGTTCGATAAGCTCGCCAATTATTCTGCCTTTGAAAAAATTCTCGCTGAAGCCCATCATCGCACGGCATGCGCATCGCGGCTTACTGTTGATGCCGAACCATTGGTATCTTTTGTTGTGGCCGCGTTCAGACCGAGAGCTGTCCGAGATCATGCGCTGGATCACGGTGACGCAAACGCATCGCTGGCATGCTCACCGGGCATTCGTCCGGGACTGGTCCGCTCTATTAGGAACGATTCAAATCGCTTCCGGATCAAACCGACGAACATTTTCCAATTCGTGTGTCAACCTTAAGCGGCAATGCCGATCGCATTGGGAGAATGCGGTTGACGCGAAGCTCGCGCTATAGGTAGAGGTATAAACCTCTGAATGCGTTTTTGAGTTAGCCGTGGTTTGACGGACACCTAAAAAATGGGAACATTCAGCCCGACCCCAAACTGCCCGAGCGGAATAGGGGGCGCTCATTATGAACGTTATCGGCATCAGTGGTTTGGACAACGGTATCCGCTTCAAGAAGCGCGAGTTTCCCGACCTCTCTGCTCGGCAGTATCGGATCGCCCAAGGATATGACTCTGCGGCGGCTTTGGTAAGCAGCTGC
>DASSGE010000257.1:0-3829 GCA_035693605.1 Binatia bacterium | reverse complement strand
TTTTCTGGCATTCGAATCCCGGTTGTACACGATGTCCGCAGGACAACTACGTCATCTCAGGTGAAAGGCCGATCACCTATTTGTTTTGTCTGGAGTGCGAGTCCAAAACCAAACCAGAAGGCGAATAGCTCTCGGTGTGTGCTCGTTCTGTGCCTGAACCCTGGCAGAACAAGCTCGGCCATCAACGAGGAAGCACGCCGTGTGAGGGTTGGGGATTCTTGTTGATGTTCGTTCCTGTTGGGCAAAGTTTTTGACTCTTAATCAGCGGGTCCGGAGTTCGAGTCCCCGGCGGCCCACCAAACTTCTACTGCTTCATTACTTCGTGTCCCGTGCACCGATTCGCACGGTTGAAATGGATTGCTCGTTGGATGTCGCTGAGCCTCGACATTATGCTATGATCACGATTGTTCGATTGTAATAATCACGCGTCGAGCGGAGAGAGAAGCGATGGAACAAGGATTGAGTTATACAATGCCTCTAGAGGTTTACCTTCCGGCGGCGGTGCTTCGTGGGGTGCTAGAGACCAATCTCGATCGGGTCAGCAGTCATCTCCAATTTCGCCATGAGGATCAGGTTTTTTCTCTGCGGGACGCGAGCGTTGAGAATCTCAGCGGCCAGACGATCGTCAGTCGGGCCACAGAATACGTTGTGTATATGCGCGAAGTTTATCTGATCGCTGACCTCAGTCCGGGTGACCTGGCGCAGCGTGCCGGCTTTAGCGGAATCTATCAGAAGAAGGATAGCAGCAAAGCATTGATCAGCGTGGGTCCATATCTGATGCAGGGCGATGTGCACCTTCTTCCCGGCGGCGCATTGTATGACCTGCTGCTTGAAAAGAATCAATTCATTCCTTTGACCAATGCAACAATTCTCGGCCGTCCACCTACTGCGCCGCGGACGTATTTGATCAATCGTTATAAGGTCGGTTTTATCACCGCGATGGGCGATGGTCTGGTGGAATTTTGACCATGGCGACTTATCCAACTGAGATTAATTATATTAAAGCGCGCGGCGTAGTGCGCATGACTTGGGATGATGGCCATATCGGGGAATATGACGAGTCCTATCTGCGCGGTTATTGCCCCTGCGCCATGTGCCAGGGACATGGCGCTCAACGGCGTTTCATTTCGGTGCCCGACGCGAAGCTCGAGGATATTCGCAGTGTCGGCAACTATGCCATCGAGTTCCGCTGGCATGACGGTCACAGCACCGGAATTTATACGTTCGAATATTTGCGGTCGCTTTGTCCTTGTGCCGCCTGCGTGCAGTTCCGCGATCAAGACATCAGCCGGTGAACCCGCAAATACACTCACGACTCACAACATAAAAACCCGGAGCTGGTTAGTGACGTCCTGATGCGCGCCGCTGACGCGTGTTGCGCTTGACTTACCACCGGGTAATTCTTACTCTCCTCTCCGAGTCGGCGAAGCTTGAAATAATATTTTGCGGCGACTGGACGATCTGCGAGAGTGGCGGAATTGGCAGACGCACTAGACTTAGGATCTAGCGGGCAACCGTGGGGGTTCGAGTCCCCCCTCTCGCACCATTAAAGTTTGCTTTGTGCGACATACACCGAACAGAAAGGTTAACGGTAAGGCCATCGCCCATCCACATTGCGAGATTCCGTAGATAATCGATCTCGTCCTGCGACAAAGCGTAAACGCCTCTTTCGTAAGAGTATATATAGATGAAAGTCGATATCGATGAATTGAGTTCAATCCAGCGTAAGGTAAGCATTGAATTACCAGCGGACCGAGTCGCCAACGAATTTTCCCGCGCCTATAAGAATCTCGGCCAGCGAGTGCACGTCAGGGGGTTTCGTACCGGCAAGATTCCGCGCAAAGTGCTTCAGGGCATGTACGGCGAGGACGTCAAAGGCGAGGTGCGCTCGCATCTGGTCGAAGAATGCCTCGCTGAGGTGGTTAAGGATCGGGGTCTGCAAATCGTCTCACGGCCGGAAGTCGAGGCCGATGAGATCAAAGAAGACGATGGCTTTTCGTTCTCGGCAGTGTTCGAGGTCAAGCCCACCATTGAACTGAAAGAGTACTTGGGCGTCGAAGTCGAGAAGGTGAAGATTGCCATTAGCGACGAGCAGGTCGACGAGGCGCTCAAGCGTTTACAAGAAGGTCACGCGCGTCTGGAGCTGGTGGAAGGCCGCGACATCGTTCAGAAGGGCGACTTTGTCACCGTTGATTTCGAAGGAACTATTGGTGGCAAGCCATTTTCTGGCGGCAAAGGCGAAAACTACGTGCTTGAAGTGGGCGCCGGTCACACTTTGCCGCAATTTGAAGAAGCTATAATCGGTTTGCAGTTGGGCCAGCAGCAGACTTTTCCGGTGACTTATCCGGCCGATTATCCAAATACGGAAATCGCTGGTAAGTCCGTCGATTTTGCACTAACGGTTCGCGAGATTAAACAGAAAGTTCTCCCGGTGCTCGACGATGATTTCGCTAAGGATCACGGCGAACATAGTTCGCTGATCGAATTACGTGCGGCGATCCGCAGACGCCTTGAGGATGAGCTTAAGCATTATCAGAACGAGGATCTTAAGGAAAAAATTATCAGCCGTCTGATTGAGACTCACACTTTGGTTGCGCCGCCATCAATGATTGATCGGCAGACGCGCTATTTAATGGAACGCTACCAAAGTCAGATGGCCGGACGTCCCGGCGCCGGAGACGACTCGGCGCCACCGATGGAGGAGGCGCGCAAAAATTTCGAAAACCGTGCCGCACGCCAAGTGCAGGCGACGTTGCTCGTTGAGAAAATCGCCCAAGCTGAAAACATTCAAATTTCGGACAAAGAGCTGCAGGAGCGGGTCGATAATTTGGCCCGTGGCGCTGGCGACCGCGCTAAAAGTGTTCGGGAATACTACGCGCGACCCGATGCCCGCGACGATTTACGGGCGCAAATAGCCTTCGATCGCACGCTCAGCTTCTTACTTGAACGGGCGAAAATAAAAGAGGTCGATGCACCGACATCTTCAGTTGATGCTGGTAGTGAAAAAAGGTAGAATCCCGCTTGTGAGTGAGGGGTCTAGGCACTTATGAATTTCATCCCGATGGTCGTCGAGCAAACTGGGCGAGGCGAACGGGCATATGATATATATTCGCGTCTGCTAAAAGAACGAATCATCTTTCTTGGCTCGGTCGTCACCGACGAAGTTGCCAACGTCATTACCGCACAGCTACTATTCCTCGAATCTGAGGATCCTGAGAGAGAAATTTTCTTCTACATCAACAGCCCTGGCGGGTCGGTTACTGCCGGGTTGGCAATCTACGACACGATGCAGTACGTGCGCCCGCAAATCTCGACCCTCTGCGTCGGTCAAGCGGCAAGCATGGGTGCTTTATTATTGGCGTCCGGCGCTAAAGGGAAGCGATTCGCACTGCCTCATTCGCGTATCATGATTCATCAGCCGTTGGGCGGATTTCAGGGTCAGGCTAGCGACATCGATATTCACGCTCGCGAAATTCTCCGTATGCGCGAAGAGTTGAATAACATTCTCATGAAACACACGGGCCAAGGACTCAAGAAAATCGAAAAAGACACGGATCGCGACATGTTTTTGTCGGGGAAGCAGGCTCAAGAGTACGGCCTGATCGACGATGTGATCGCGGCTCGTCCTGATAATTTGCTAAAGAAATAGCTCGTAGTTTAGTCTGGGGGGTCTATGCCTAAACATGGTGAGCACGGATCGGGGAATCTCGTCTGCTCTTTTTGCGGCAAAAGCCAGGACGAGGTCCGCAAGCTGATCGCCGGTCCGACAGTCTATATTTGCGACGAATGCATCGACCTATGCAATGATATTATCGCCGAAGAAATTGAC
>DASSGE010000256.1:0-2512 GCA_035693605.1 Binatia bacterium | reverse complement strand
GGCCGAACCCTCGAACAAGGTGCGCATCGGCTATCCCTCCTCGGCGGTTTCAACTCTGCCCTTCGACATCGCCAAAAACAGAGGCTTCTACAGCAAAGCGGGCCTTGACGTTGAATACATTCAGATGCGCAGCGCCCTCGGCCCGCAGGCGATCCTCAACGGCAACATCCAGTTCTTCACCTCGCCGCAATCGGCGATCAACGCCGCCGTCGCCGGTCTGCCTCTGGTTGTGGTGCTGTCACTCTACCGCGATACTCCCTGGGTATTGGTGACGACCAAAGAGATCAATAAAGCGCACGACCTGGTCGGTAAGCGCATCGCCATCTCGGATATCCGCTCTTCGCCGTATTACTTCGCCCGCGCCGGACTGCGTAAACTCGGACTGGAAGAAAAACAAGTGAGTCTGGTCACCACCGGTGGCACCTCGAACAGTTTTGCGACTCTGACAACGAACCAAGTCGCCGGCGCTGTCTTGAGCCCGCCCTTCGATGAAAAAGCGGTCACGCTCGGCTATAAGAAATTTCTTTTTTTAGGCGATTTGGCCGATATACCCTACGTCGGACTGTTTACCTCTCAAGCGGAGATTCGCGCTAACCGCGAGCGCATTCGCCGCACCATCGCTGCGGTCGTGAACGCCATGGACTGGCAGAAGAGCAATCGCGCCGAAGCGGTCAAAATGATCGCCGCTCGCTACCAGATCAGCACCGGCGAAGCCGAACGCTCCTACGACACTATGGTTGCGATATTCTCTCCCGACGGCGCCATCAACATGAAAAAAGTCCGCGGCTACTTGGATCTTCTGCGCGAAGAGCGCCCAGTGGCGGAAACCCTCGATGCCGACAAGCTGGTCGATTTTTCTATGTTGCCGGGCCCGCGCTAGCGCCAGCCGCCGCCGCTTGCAATGTTTTCTCAAGCTTGTCAGCATTGAATTTGATGACGCGAATACGATTTGCATCCTGCTTGGCATTGCTGATTCTGTTTGCAAGTGAACAGCTTTGGGCAGCCGATCAAGGCCAAGAAATTTTGGACGAGACGAACAAGGCCCGCCAGGAACAAAAGGCCAAAGAACTGAAAGCCAAGGAACAGATCGAACACCTCAAGCGCGAGCAGCAAAACATCCAGTCGCAGCATGAGTTGGACCAACTCAAACAACGGGTCGACCCCGCAGAGCCGCAAAAGCCCCAAGCACGCGAGACCCAACAGCAGCTCGATCAGCTAAAAAACGACCAGCAACTGCAACGCCTGCAAACCGACCAACAACTGCGCCGCATCGAACAAGAAAAAGATCCACTGCGCCAGCAACAACAAATTAATGATCTTCAACGCCAGCAACAAATCCGCTCGCTGCAGGAGCAGATCCAACGCAATCAAGTCCAGCAGGATATGGAAAGGCTCCGGCAACAGCAGAATCTTCGCTGACCGGGTCAGATCCTGCAGGTTAAATGTCAGCTCTCAGCCGCCGAACAAAACAACATCGACGGGTTATTCCGTCATCCGGCGCAAGCCGGAATCCAGGATTTTCTCGCCGAAAAATACCCAGATCGATACCGCTTTCGCCGGTATGATGAAAGGCTGGAGCACGAAGAGACCCCTTGAAGCTAGCTGAAGTGCGGCCTTGATTTACGCCGTCAGCTGCTCCTTCAGCCACTGAACAATCACCGCCTGCGAGTTGCCGCCACCCATATGCCCACCGGCATAGAGACGTGCCGACTTTGGACTGCCATGCTCCAACAGCAAATACATATCGGCGATCGGAAACACGCTGTCGTTGACGCCGTTGACGCATAACAGCGGCGCGCAAGGCTGGTCGAGAATGCCTTGATCGAGCAGCGACAGTTTCGGCGCGTACTCGATCCATTCTTCGCCGGTGGATCGGCCGAAAGCGCAGGCGAGAGTTTCCGCCAGCTCGAAGGGGTACTCGCCGCGCTGGGCTTTGACGATCCAATCCTTTTGAAACGCGAAATGGGCCGGGCCGCCTTGGTTCACCGCTGCGCGCAGCCGATGACGATGCGTGTGGGCAACCTTGGTGGCCCAGTATCCGCCGGTGCTACCGCCATGAACGCCGACACGACTCGCGTCTAAATCGGTCCGGCTGGCAATATAGTCGAATACCGCGTCCCACAAGCGTTCGGCGTCCTGCGAACCGGCCAGCGGCGCATCGGCAACGCCCGGCATATCGATGGCAAGAGGCGCCACGCCAGCGGCAAGATAAGGCTCGCTGGGACGCTCTTCCTTAAACGCGTCGATACCGCCCCACAAGACGACTACCGGCGGTTTCGCCGCACCCTTGGGTTTGCGCAATAAGCCAACCGCTACGGCGCCCTCGCCAGGGCGTGCTCGAAACGGCATCTCCACGCGTTCGACCGGCGGATCGAAGTAGCGCGCCGCTTTGAGAAAGAGTTCTTGGGATCTGCGATAGGCCGCCAATTTGCCCGGTGAGTTGGGCGCCGGATATCGCGCGACATGGTTGTAATCGTAGGCTATCAAATACTCCTTTTTAGCCGTCTGCGTA
>DASSGE010000255.1:0-3218 GCA_035693605.1 Binatia bacterium | reverse complement strand
TGGCAGCAGCGGACAGTTGGGTCATGACTTGGTCGAGGTCTTGCGCGCTGAAGACCGTTTTGAAGTAGTTGCACTCGATCATAATCAGATCGAATGTACCGAAATGAATTCAGTGCGCGCGGTGTTGCTGCCGCTCAAACCACGCGCGGTGATCGATTGCGCTGCCTTTGTTCGGGTCGACGACTGCGAGTCGCAGGCGCGCGAAGCGTTTGCCGTCAATGCGCTCGGTGCGCTTCACGTCGCCCGCGCTGCGGCGGAGAGCGGCGCCAAGTGCATTTACATCAGCACCGACTATGTTTTTGATGGCGCCAAAGATTCTGCTTATTTTGAGTCCGACGTTACCGTGCCGATCAACGTTTACGGCGCATCGAAGCTCGCGGGCGAGCATTTAGTTCGGCAGTCAGCGCCAGACTGGTTGATCGTTCGGGTGGCGAGCCTGTTCGGCAAAACTGGCGCCCGCGGCAAGGGCGGCAACTTTATCGAAACTATTCTCGCCAAAGCGCGCCGACGAGAGCCGCTAAAAGTCGTCGACGATATAGTCATTTCTCCGACCTCCACCCGCGACGCATCGCGAGTGGTCGCCCAACTTATAGCCGCCGACGCCAGAGGAATCGTTCACGTAGCCAATAGCGGCTGTTGTACCTGGTATGAGTTCGCCAAGACGGCGTTGGAACTCTGCCATTTGACCGTCCCGGTCGACGCGGTGTCATCAGCGCAATTCCCGACGCCAGCGCGCCGAGCGAAGAACTCGGCTCTGGCGAGTGCAAGATTGCCATCCGAATTTCGAATTACCATGCCACACTGGCGCGATGCTTTGTACGCTTACCTGATCGAAAAAGGTCATTTACCGTCTTAAGCGAATTCTCCCGTCCAAGGCTTTGCGCCGCGGCTGCGGATCGTGTTAGTTAGCTGGTTAAATCTATAACCGCGAGGAAATCATCATGCGTATAATCGAGAAATTATTTACCACAAAGAATCATGGCGTTGCCGGATATTTGGCCGCTCCGGAACGCAGCGAACCTGGGCCGGCGTTATTTTTGATCCATCCCAAAGGCGGTATGGGCGAGTACATCAAGACCGAGACGCGTAAGTTCGCCCAGTTGGGCTACACGACCTTTGCCGTCAACGTATTCGAGCAATTGGGTTTTCCCGAAGAGACTCATATCGTCAGTGGCGCGCAGATCCAGGCCAAGACTCCCGACCCGGAATTCACCCGCGTGCTCACCGAGGGCTGGCGCTTCCTGCTCAAGCAGTCAAACGTTAATAAGGAGCGCGTGGCGGTCTGTGGCTACTGCATGGGCGGGCGCATCGCGATTCACTTCGTCGCATCAGTGCCGGAAGAAGTGCGGGCGTTTGTCGGTTATTATCCTACCGTCCGCGATGAGCCGGCGTCGGCGCTGAGGCCGATCCATCCCAGTGCCGCGGTAAAAAAATTCCGGTGTCCGTCGATTAATTTATACGGTGCCGACGATGTGACCACGGTGCTGCCCGTGCAGGAGGCAATGTATCAAGCTTTCAAAGAGAACGGCCAGCCTTTGGAATGGCACTTTTTCCCCTTTGGCGGCCACGGTTACGTCGATCCAGGCGCGCCCGGTTACAATCCCCGCACCGCGGATCTGTCCTGGCCGCTGGTCGCTGACTTCTTGGAGCGTAACTTGAAATGGAGATCTCCCGAGGTACCGAATCCGAATGTGATTGTCTAAGATTTACGGTATCTGAACGAAAAACGCCGCCCTGGGTGATTTACCGGGGCGGCGTTATTTTGCGGAGGTGATCAGCCAAC
This sequence comes from Binatia bacterium, assembly GCA_035693605.1. Taxonomy (GTDB): domain Bacteria; phylum Desulfobacterota; class Binatia; order UBA9968; family UBA9968; genus DP-20. The sequence continues at coordinate 1,435 of DASSGE010000255.1, read as the reverse complement.
CTGAGCTCGCGACGTCGCTTCATCCTCCGCCGCGCAAAGTGCTCTTGAACTGGTCCACAGTCATCTTGCCGGCGACCATGAGTTCCATGTCGGAGCCGCTCGTGTAGTGGCTCCAATCGCCGATCTCCAGGTCCCAGTGCATGACTTTGCTCATTGGGGGAAGATTGGCTGGGAGTTGTTGATCTTTATAAGAGATCGGGATCTCCATGCCGCGGCCGAGGCCGCGGACGTTGGCCTTTTGTTTTGTGCACCAGTCGAGTACTTCGGCAAACGTCATTATTGCTGCTCCGCTGGTTTTTCTGATTTGACCGGATTGTATAGATGTTCTTTCAACCCGGTGTGCACGCCATAGATCACTTTGCCGATCTTGGGTTTCTTCAAGGGCTCCGTGCTCACCTGGTACAGAATCAATCGTTCGGTGCCGGTGTTGTTGAGCTGGTAGAAAAAACCCGGAGGGACATGGACGGCTTGGTGCTGCTTAAGGTGATACTCTTCGCCGTCATGCAATCCCTTCATGGTGCACTCGCCCTGGACAACGAAGAATGTATGATCGGAGCCGGGATGGCAGTGCAGCTCATCGTTGACGCCGGGCTCATAGCTATTCAGCGCGATATGCAGCCGGTCGGTTTGGGTCGGGCGCGCGTAGTTGCGGCCGGTGGGCTTCCCCCACTGAGCCTCCTTCACGACGTCGACTTTGGTAATCTTAGAAATCTTTTCCATGGATATCCTCCTTGTCGATTAGGTCCTGCTAAATCTACAGGATGTCACGGTTAGAAAACAAGTAGTGGGAGATTTTGGCGTCGCATTGACAGAAACGATAGTCGCCCATAGATTCCCATGGTGAAGGTTTTGTTGCATCTGATAGCGCATTTGGTTGCGATCTCTTCGATCACACTCGTTGCTGGGCAAGTTTAACTCACTGGCGGCGCAGGAATCGAAGCCAATTTGTTTTCGGGATGCCGAGACTCTCACGAATGCTAGAGACGGACCCGAAGTTTCGTTGAGGACACAGCCGTAACCATAGGCAATGGTATCGTTCCAACGAGCGCACAGACATCGCGAAAGTTTAGAGGTGAAAGCCTGGCCGCAAGGAATGCAAAGCGGGAGTCCTGTAGGATGGTTTCGAAGCCACGGTCATACCTATATTCAAGATCTAAGAGGTTCGAATGAATAAATTATCCACCTTGGTTTGTTTGTTGCTCGTCAGCGTATCAACACAAATATTTGCCCAGGGAACAAAGCCGACGACTCTGACAGATCTCGCCAAGTATCGCGGCGCCGACCGCGAACGGATTCTTTACGAGGGTGCTAAGCGGGAGGGGAGCTTTGTGTGGTACACCTCGCTGGTGCCGCACAAGGAAATCAGCAAGGTTTTCATGACCAGGTATCCCGGCGTCAGCATCGATATTTATCGTGCTGACGGGGTGACGCTTGC
>DASSGE010000254.1:0-2770 GCA_035693605.1 Binatia bacterium | reverse complement strand
ACCTGGCGGCGATGACGCTCTGGGTCCAACCAGAGATCAAACGCCCGGAACAGCTGCAAGGCAAGACGCTTGGTATCTCCCGCCATGGCTCGACGACGCACTACTTGACGCTGGTCGCGCTTGAGAAAATCGGCTTGAAGGATAAGGTCAAGCTGCAAGCTCTGGGCGGTGCGCCCGAGACCGACGCGTCGTTTCGAGCCGGGATGATCGCGGGCGCGGTGCGTTCGGTGAAGCCCGACCCGAAGGCACACGGATTGGCAGACCTCGCGGAGCTCAAGATACCCTTTCCAATGGATTTGTTCGCGGTCAACCGTGAGTACTACAAAAACTCGCAAAAAATCGTCGAGGGCATGCTCAGGGCCTACAGCGAGGGTGTCGCAACCATCAAGCGGCGCAAGCCGATTGCGGTCGAGATTATCAGAAAGTACCTGCGCAAGACCGACGTCGAGGATTCCTATGAGTACGCGGCAAAATATCTCGAGCGGGTGCCGAGGGTGGATCCGGCAAGCATTCAAACCGTGTTGGCATGGGAAAACAAATCGGATATAGCTCCGAGCAAGTTCTTCGATAACACGATCATAGATCGCCTCGTCCAGGAGGGTTTTTTCGACGGATTATACAAGTAAAGGAGAACCTTGATGCAAGTAGTGGAATGGCGTAAGGCGATCGGTGCCATGGTGCGCGACCACATGAGTTCGCCTGAGCTGGAGCATTACTTTTCGGTAAAGATGACTCGGCCGCGGGCGCAGCTGATGATCACGCAGTTGGGGCTTTACATTCGCCACCGGCGCGACTGCTGGGCGCATGTCTCGGCGAACTGCCCGGTGATGGCGGTAAAGCAAGCGATCCTCCAGCATGAATATGGCGAGGTGATCAAGGATCAATTCTCTGACTTCGGCCATCTGCAATTGATCATCAAGCAGGCCGAGAAGCTTGGCCTGACGCCGCAGCAGGTCATCGACACCAAACCGATCGCGACGACCACCGCGACGCTCTATGCCTGGGCCTGGATGACCCATGCGAAAAACTGGATCGAAGGGGTGTCAGCCTTGACCGTGACCGAGTGGACCAACGACGACCGGCTGCTCAAAGATATCGGCGGCGGCCATTCGACGCGCATGGGCAAACGCTGGACCGAAGATCTGGGCATTCCCTGGCGCGATATGCCCAACTTCGTCGTGCATTCCCAGGCGGATGAAGAGCATAGCGATATGTTTTTACCGTTTCTCGAAAAGTACGCGACCGGCGAGAAAGAAGAAATGGCATTGAACGCGGTCAAAGAGTCGCTGGAGCTGTTTGCGATCTATCGCGAGGGCGTGGCGGAGGCGATGGAGAAAATTAATTGATAATGGATAATGGAGAATGGAAAATTCAAGATCGGGAGGGTGCCATGGAAAAACCACGGATCAGACATATCGCGATCAATGTCGAGAAGCTCGACGAGACCGCGGAGTATTACAAAAGAGTATTCGGCATGGAGGAGAAACATCGGCGGCCCGGCGGGACGATTTACCTATCCGATGGGCATATGGATTTGGCTTTGATTCATAGCGACAAGTATCCCTGGGGCATTCATCATTTCGGCTTCAAGGTCGACAGCGTCGAGGAGATCGAGAAAATCGCCAATACCAAGGCTGAGGAAAATACCTACGGCGCGATCGCCGAGAGTTGGATCAAGGACGTCGAAGGCAACCGCGTCGATGTGTCGAAACATGGTTGGCCGATCTAAGTTTTTGTTCAAGGTTCTAAAGTTCAAGGTTTCGGATGGTGCTATCGCGATTTTATCGACTGCTCCTGGTTTGTTTCAGCTTGATTGCCACGGAGGTTCTCGCTGGACAAGCAACGCAGGAGAATATCAAGATCGGCACTAGCGCGTTGAGTCCGACCATGGCCGGGGTGTGGATGGCCAAGGAGAGCGGTGCGTTCGAGCGGCGCGGCATCAACGCCGAGTTGGTTTACATCAGTTCCGGGGCCGTAGTGGTGCAGGCCCTGGTCGGCGGCAGTTTGCACGCGGCTCTGGGCGCAAGCAATGCGGTGATCGCGGCGATCCTCAAAGGCGCGCCGATCATCGCCGTCGGCAGCAATACCAGCCGTCCGGGAATGCAGCTCTGGGTTCATCCCGATATTCAGCGTCCGGAACAGTTGGCCGGGAAGACGCTGGGTATTACCCGTTTTGGCTCGACCAGCGAGTTCGTCACGCGCTTGGTGCTACGCAAGCTCAATCTCGAAGGCAAGACCGAGCTGCGCCAATTCGGCGGCGTCATCGAAGCCGACATCGGCTATCGCAGCGGCCAATCGGTCGGGCGACTGTCGTCGCAGTCCCCCGGTCCCGATGCCCGCAAGCTGGTCGATGCCGCCGAGCTGGGAATTCCGTTTTCGATGAATCTGTTGGCGGTGAGCAACGATTACTACCGCAAGGCGCCGAAAACTGTCGAGGGGATCCTCGCCGCCTATATCGAGGGCATTTCCATACTAAAGCTGCGCCGACAGCAGGCTTACAATGTCCTGGCTAAATATATGGGACAGCGCGGCGGCTCGGCGGACGTGCACTACGAATTCGTTATGAAGTATCTGGAGGCCGTGCCGCGGGTCGAGCCGGCGGCCGTCGACACCGTGCTCGAAATGGTCGGGAGCAAAGAAGCCGCGAAAACCAAGCTCTACGACAACAGCGTCGTCGACCGTTTGGTGCAAGAAGGCTTGATCGACCGGCTCTACAAAGGGACAAAGTCGTGACTGACAAGCAATGGCGCGAATGCTTGGGCGAGATGGT
>DASSGE010000253.1:0-5342 GCA_035693605.1 Binatia bacterium | reverse complement strand
GCAGACCTCCCGCCGTGGCGCGCGGGCGATCTCGGGCGCCTCTGCGGTGACGTGCCGCAACCAAGCGGCGCTGGTTGTTATGCGCTCGTAGATTTGAATGAACGCGTCGATCTCGGCAAGCGTTCCGTGCGGAATCACTTGGGCCGCGGGTATCACGGAAAATTCTTCCGGCACCTTCGGCATTCCGGACGCTGTAAGGTCGTGGAAGAAATCTGCTTTGGAAAAACTCGTCGGCTCGGTTGTCGGCATTTGGACGCGGCTCGACGCGCATTACGGCAATGCCGGACGTGTTTTGAGACGCAGCGGTTTAGCTACTGCGAGGTCCTGGAGTAGCCCGTTCTGAGCTTCCCAAAGGTTTTCGAGGAAGCTGACTGCGTCCGTGAATTTTTGATCCTCGGGGTCGCCATTCCAATCGCTGAGGTCGGCAGCATGCTTGCCCTTGAATTGTTCGGGCGGGGTGATTCCCTTTTCAATTTTGATCGGGAACAGCCGGTCTTTCTCAAGACCAATCGACGCTTCACGATAAATCCATTCGGACTCTTTTCCCGCTTTAGTCACCGACCGTGATGACCACACAACCACGATAGCGTAGGCTCTTTCGAGATGAGCTTCGAGTACCTTTTCCCAATCCACCCCCGCGGACATCCCGCTGTCAATGAACACAGGAAAGCCACGCACTCGAAGAGCGTCAAGAATTTGGCGAACTTTCGGCTCATCGTCGTGAGCGTAACTGAGAAAGACTTCCGCCTCGTCCATTGCTCTCTCTCCCTTCAGCCAGGTTCCGAACCAGCGGGTCAATCTCGAGCTTGGTTTCTTCCGAGCAGATAGGCGCCCATACTATGGGTTTAACGTGAAATTTATATCGCCAAGCAAACGAGCGAAAGCCAACGCGGCGTACTCAATTTGCCCTACGTCACCAAAACACTGGAACCACTCGCCGTCTCGCCCTACTTCGCCTCCAGTATTTGTTTCACTCGACTGACAACCGCGGGTTCGATTTCATACAGGCCGTTGACCATCTTTTCGATGCCCGGTCCATCGATCGGGTCGATCTCGAGCTTGGCCTTTTCCGCCTCGGCCACAAGTTGAGGATCTTTTAGAACACTGATGAAAGCCTTTTGCAGCGTGCGCAGGCGCGGCTCGGGCACTTGCGGTGGCAGCGAATACAGTCTCTGTTTGCCGTAAAGCTCGGCGGCGATGCGCAGAAGTTTTTTCCCTTCGTCGGTCTTGGCGAAATCGATGGCGAGCGGGACACCTTTCAGCTCGGGATGAGATTCGAGCATCGTCTGGAGCACGACGTGGATCTGTTTGGCCTTGAGCGCATTGGCCCAGGTCACTTTCGCCGATTGCCAGCCAAAGGCACAAGTGCCGTCGACTTCGCCGGTTTCCGCCGCAATCCTGATGTCGGCCGTTCCCTTGTAGCCCTCGATCAACTGCAGGGGAAAATCCGTCGCGGCGGCGAGCAGCTTGGTATCGTCGGTACCGCTGGTCCCGGGTCCGATCGCTCCCAGCTTGACGCGTGTCTTGGCCTTGCGCCAATCCTCTGCGCTCCTGATGCCGCTGCGCTCAGTCGTGATGCACACCAGCGAGTCCGCCGTCGGCATACCGATCCAGCCGAACTTGCGTCCGTCGAATTGCACCGCAGGGTTGCCCATCATGTGCTGTAAAATCAGCGGGCCGGACCAGTGGCCGATCACCGTGCCGTCGCGGGGCGCGCTATTGAAGGTGTAATTGGCGGCAATCAGCATCGCCGCTCCCGGCATATTTTGCACGAGCGTGGACGGTTTGCCCGGAACGTATTGCGGGAAATGACGCGCGATCAGCCTGGTATAGGTATCGTAGCCGCCGCCGGCGGTGCCGCCGACGATCCATTGAATGGTTTTGCCTTTGTAAAACTCCTCGACCGAGGCCGCCCGCGCCGGAAGCGACAATACCGATAGAATAATCGGCAGCAAAAATACGCCGAGTGCTTTCGCCATACGCCACCTCCTGATGGTTTCGCTATCGTCGCGGAAAGTAGTTTGTCCGCTGGCCTGATGTCAAGCGTCAAGATGCTGCGTGGCACACAACGTTGCAGATTTGGACATAGTTCGCGCCAAGGCCGCAAGGATGATTCTATATTTCTGTTCCTTTGCGCGCTTTACGTACTTTAAGCGGATACTGCAAATTTTCGCTTGACGCGGTACGCCGTCGTATCCGGCGATTTGCTAAGAACGGCAAACAACCCTATCTTCAAGAAACAAACGATCGACATGTAGGCAGAGAGCGACCGATCCCGCTAGTCCGTGCACCGTGTTCGGCGAAGGGTTCGTTAGCTTATGTTCGTCCACAGATTATGAAATGCAGGAAGCCGTTCCATGCTTTTCCCTTGATTCGTCACGCCCGCGCAGACCGGCATCCAAGGGAGGAAAGACAATGGATACCGGTTTTGGCCGCTACGAAACCTGGGCGGATCGGTCCGATGTCTTTTCGACGGAGCCATGATGACCATCATTAATACTATGTCCCGCTGTGCCGGCACCGAAAGCGCGGCATGATCGATACCCATATCCTTGAGAAATCAGGAAAGCGACGGATTTTTTTCGGCTGGTATTTGGTCGCCGCGAGTGTCGTCACCAACACGATCTTCTCGGCGGCCTATTTCCAGGGCTTCGGCGTTCTCATCCTGCCGATCGAACGCACTTTCGGCTGGGACCGCTGGGTGGTCTCAGCCGCCATGTCGCTGCGCCAATTGGAGTCCGGCATCATCAGCCCCGCAGTCGGATTTCTGCTCGACCGTTACAGCGCGCGTAAATTGATTTTCTGGAGCGCGGTCATCTCCGGCGTCGGCTTCATCGGCCTTGGCTTCACCACCGGCATCATGACGTTTTTTTTGAGCTTCGTGGTCATTTCCTTGGGCGCATCGGGCGTTAGCCACGCGGTCACCTGGCCAGTGATCATCTCGCGCTGGTTTCGCCGCAACCGCGGTCTGGCCACGGGGCTTGCGGTAACAGGGCCGATTTTTGGCTCGCCCATCGTTATACTGAATACGCAGATCGAGGAAGCCTACGGCTGGCGCGTTGTCGTGTTCGGCTACGGCATTCTCGTTTTGGTCGGCATCACCCTGCTCAGCATGCTGGTGCGCGACCGGCCGGAGCTCTACGGGTTGCGGCCTGACGGCGATCCGGCGGAGGAAAGCGCCGGCCTGGAACGCCCCACCGGCTCGTCGCTGCGCCGCAGCGATACCGGGCTCACGCTGCGCGCGGTGTTCCGCACCAAGGAGTTCTGGCTCTTCACCAGCTACTTGTCGGGAACCTTCGCGGTAAACTCCGCCTTCCAAATCCATATGATTCCCTACTTCCAGCAAGATATCGGATTCACCGCGACCTGGGCGGCCGTGGTCATGTCGATTGTCTTCATCATTAGCGGTATCGGGCGTATCGGCGGCGGCTATCTGCTCGACCGGATGGATTATCGCATCGTTCTGGCGGTGGTCGCCGGGATGATGGGCTTTGCCTTGTTATATCTTCAGGTCGTACCCGTCGGAACGGTTTGGGCCACGTTGCCGTTCGCGCTGATGTTCGGCGTCAGCTTCGGCTGTCTGGTCCCCATGCGCGGCGCCGTCGGCAGCATCATGTTCGGCACCCGGACTATCGGCGGAGTCCTGGGGCTGCTCCAAGGCGGGCCGATTGCGGCGGGAGTCATCGGCCCCTTCGTGATGGGCCTGATCTTCGATCTGCACGGCAATTACTCCGTCGGCATCTGGGGGCTGATCGTCATCAGCGCTTTGATGATGCCGCTGTCCCTGGCCATGGCTTCTCCCGGTGAACTGGCCAGGCGCATCGAGCAGCAGACGACCTGAGCAGGCGGCTGAAATCCATACGGCGATTACCTTGAGCATCGTCGAACGGTGTACGCCATCGCCTCGTGCGAATTCGTCTTTGTGTCTCGTGTTCGCGCCTGTGAGATTACGATAACTCCATCTCCCATCATGCCACTTTGACCAGTTGTCAAATTCGTTCAGATACGCGAGATTACGGCTATGACAAACACCGATCAAAATCGCCCGCAGACAAACCCCGACCCCTCCTCCATCCTGCAGGCCGCCTTCGGCTTTTGGCATTCCAAAGTCTTGCTTACGGCCGTCGAGTTCGGTCTGTTCACTAAACTAGGCAGCCGACGTCTCATCGGCGCAGAGCTTGGCGCGGAATTGCAACTTCACTCGCGCGCCATCGCGGATTTTTTCGATGCTCTCGTGGCGATGAAATTTCTCGGCCGCGAAGGTGACGGCCCGCAGGCAAAGTATTTCAACACACCCGAAGGTTCATTGTTCCTCGACGAGGCCAGCCCGCGATACATCGGGGGTATTCTCGTCATGCTTAACGCGCGGCTGTTCAAATTCTGGAACGATCTCCCCGAGGCGCTGCGCACCGGCCGGCCGCAGAACGAGATCAAACATGGCCAGAAGGGCATGTTTGAAGAACTCTATGCCGATCTACCCCGGCTCGAGCAATTCATGGGCGCAATGACCGGCCTGTCGCGGATCAACTTCGAGGCGTTCGCGGATAAGTTTGATTTCTCAAAATTTCAAACGCTCTGCGACGTCGGCGGTGCGACGGGACTGCTGAGCATTGAAGTCGCCAAGAAACACGCGCACCTGAAATGCACCAGCTTCGATCTACCACCGGTCGAACCGATTGCCAAGAAACACATCGACGCCGCCGGATTAGCGAGCCGCGTCGGCACGGCTTCGGGTGATTTCTTCAAAGACCCACTGCCGAAGGCCGACGTCATCACGATGGGCATGATTCTGCACGACTGGAATCTCGAGAAAAAGATGCATCTGATCCGCTCCGCGTACGATGCTTTGCCGCCCGGCGGCGCACTGGTGGCAATTGAAGCGTTGATCGACGACGCCCGCCGCGAGAACGTCCAGGGATTGTTGATGTCGCTCAATATGCTGATTGAATTTGGCGACGCCTTTGACTACTCCGGTGCGGACTTCCGCAAGTGGTGTGGCGAGGTCGGCTTCAAACACTTCGAGGTCATCCATCTCGCCGGCCCATCGAGTGCTGCGGTAGCCTACAAGTAACCGAACCAGGAGTTGATATGACCGCAGCATTGATGACAACCGATCATTAGCCTGACGGTGAAGCGACACAGACCTTAGCTCTAGGTTCGTCGCCGCGTCGAAGAGCTGGCGAAAAACAAAGTTGCCGAGCTATGGATAGCTCGCAAAAGTTCGAGCGGCGATCGCGCGCCGGTGCCAGGAACTCGGGTCGAAGGGGTCCGTCGTGCTCGACAGCCATGTCACGTCGCGTCACGGCGTGTAGTTGGCGCATCCGCAACCGGCTGCAGGTTCG
>DASSGE010000252.1:0-4529 GCA_035693605.1 Binatia bacterium | reverse complement strand
TGGCGCCTTGCGCCGTCTTTCTGGCCTGGAAAGCGAAGGATTGATGGAACGCGTCGACCTCGGTGGATTATTTTTGCATTTCCTCGCGCTTTGGTTTGTCGCTGTCGGCGGGCCGTCGGCGATCTTGCCGGACATTCACCGCTATGTGGTAGACGTGCACCAGTTATTGACCAACCTCGAGTTCGCCGAAATTTATACTCTGGCACAAGCAGCGCCCGGTCCCAATGTAATGTACACAACTCTGATCGGCTGGTATTTAGCGGGCTGGTCAGGGGCGTTGGCGACCACGCTGCCGCTGCTGGTGCCGGCAACAACACTCACCTTGGTTGTCGGCCATGTCATCGAGCGCTATCCCGACGCGCCGATTCTGCGCGCTATTCGCCGCGGCTTGACGCCGATCTCCATCGGTTTGATGTTCGCCGGCGCCACCGTGCTCATGCGCGCCGTCAGTCATGACTGGCGCGGTTACTTGACGACCGTGCTCACTGCCGTCATCGTCCTGCGCTTGACCTGCAATCCATTGTGGCTGCTCGCCGCGGGCGCAGTGCTCGGCATTGCCGGCGTTTTCTGAGCGGAGATCGACTCGCATCAGTGCTGTTTTGACGGTTGGAACGATTGGAACTACTGGAACCTTTGGAACTCGCTCAAGAATCCGAATGATTCGAACGGATTGAACGAGTTTAACTTTAACGTGCCGCGAGTAGTTTCTCGATATGCGCCGTGAGCCGGCGATCTTCCGGTTCGACGGCGCTTTCGAAGGCGGCGATCTGCTGGCCCGATTTGTCGACGAGATACTTGTGGAAATTCCACTTTGGCGACTGTCCGGTGCGGCTAGCGAGTTGACGATAGAGCGGATTGGCGTTGGCGCCAACCACCGCGGTCTTGGCGAAGACCGGAAAGGTGATGCCGTAATTGACCTGGCAGAACTGGGCGATCTGTTGGTTCGACCCCGGCTCCTGGCCGCCGAAATCGTTGGCCGGAAACCCCAGGACGACGAAGCCTTTGTCGCGATAGCGGCGATAGAGTTTTTCCAAACCGTCGTATTGCGGTGTATAGCCACACTCGCTGGCGGTGTTGACGATCAGTAGTACTTTGCCGCGGAATTGGCAGAGTGAAATGGGCTCGTCCATCAAGTTGGCGAATTTGTGATCGAGGATTGGCGGGCAAGGGGACTCGGCCGAGCTGCTTGGTGTGGCGATGCCAAGTGACGTGATAACGGCTAAGGCAAAAAGATATATCGATCGCCTGAACATTCTTTCCCTCCGGCGTGAAATGCGACATTGTAAACGTAGGCGAGTCAATCGGAGATTACAAGTTGGCACATGCAGCCCACACATTGTCATTCAGATGGGCCAGTCCGCCGTTCCACGGCAGCCGACGCGCGGTCAATGTTGGGCGGCAGGAATTAATAATCGTTTAGTGCATCCATGACGGAAAATAACACTCGGCAAAATCCCGGCCTAGAGACCGGCTACACCTACGTTCGCGCGCAAGCTCTACTGGACAAACTCAGCCAACGCATCGCCACCGCTACGAGAGTCGCGGTGGATACCGAGGCTGACAGTCTGCATAACTACTTCGAAAAAGTCTGTTTGATCCAACTTTCGATCAATGGCGAGCATTACTTGATAGATCCGCTGGCGGGATTGGAGTTGAGTGGATTTCTCGCATCCCTGGGGGTAAAGCCGTTGATCTTCCATGCCGGCGACTATGATCTACGCATACTACGGGCGTCCACGGGCTTCCGGCCGGGCAGTGAAATTTTCGACACTATGATTGCCGCGCAACTGCTCGGCGTCGAGCAAATCGGTCTGGCGGCGCTGATCGAGCGCGTTTTTGCTATCACCATGGGCAAGGAAGGACAGAAGTCGGACTGGTCGCAGCGGCCATTGAGTGAAAAACAGCTGCAATACGCGGTCAACGATACTCGCTACCTCGAAGCGCTGGCCGACCGGCTGGCGGCTGAGTTGAGCGCGAAGGCGCGCCTCGAATGGCATCGCGAGAGCTGCCGGGCGATGGTTCAGGCGAGCGGTCGCGATAATCCTCGCGATCCGGATCAGGTGTGGCGCCTCAAGGGCGCCGGCCGGCTGACTCGGCGGCAGTTGGCTTACCTGCGCGAGCTTTGGCGGTGGCGCGATGGGCACGCGCAGCGCTTCAATCGGCCGCCGTTCAAGATTTTTGGCAATCAACAAATATTCGAACTCATCGAGTGGGCGGAAGCGCATCCCGATGAGCCGATCGACAAGGGGTTTAAGTTGCCGCGCAATATTAAAGGCGTGTTGCTGACCACTCTGGTTGAAGCGTTGGCGCGGGCTGCGGCGCTGGTTCCAGCGGATTGGCCCGAAACCAAGAAGCACGAGCGCGGCGAGGCGCCGAGTGCGGATTCGGTCGCAAAGGCCAACACGTTGCGTTTCGCCTGCGCGGATATCGCCAAGGGGCTGGAGATTTCGCCGTCGGTTCTGGCGCCTCGAGCGGCGCTCGAAGCGATCGCGCGGAGCCGGGCGCGAGGCGTCGAGGAAATCATGGAACGCGGCGGCCTTTTACGCTGGCAAGCGGAGCAAATTCAAGGTGTGGTAGAGAAATGTGTCGGATGAGAGTGTTGGGTCTTACGGGTTTCAGGAGAATAAGAATCCACCGCGGATGGACAGAGTTTCGCAGAGTTCGGCGTCGTTTTGTTTAAGAATTTTCTCTCTGGGCCCTCTTCGGCTCCGCGGTGCAGTCGCCACCGTAGGTTTACAGGAAGAGCTGAAGATCCGAGTCGCTTCAACGACTCCATACGTTAAGCTCTGTGGTTCGGGGGAACAATCATGACTCGCAGTGGTGACGATTACCTGCGCGGCCTGCGTGATGGCAGGGCGGTATTTTTGAATGGCGAACGGGTGGCCGATGTGGCGACGCACCCCGCGTTTGCCGCCGGCGTCCGCACGGTGGCCGGGCTTTACGATTTGGCGCATGATCCTGCCAACCGTGAACTGATGACTTATCCGTCGCCGCGCGACCGCCGCCCGATCAACAAGGCTTGGATGGTACCGCGCACCCGCGAAGACTTGGTAGCGCGAAGAAAAACGATCAAGTCCTGGGCCGACGCGAGTTACGGATTTCTCGGCCGCTCGCCGGATCACGTCGCGTCGTTTTTCGCCGGCTTCGCCGGCTCGTCGGCATTTTATGCCCGTGCGGGGCAGCAATTTGCCGACAATCTATTGCGCTTTGCCGCCAAGGCGGCGGACGAAGATCTTTACCTCAGCTATGTCATCGTGCATCCGATCGTCGACCGGGCTAAGCCAGCGCATCAGCAGGCCGAGCGATATCTTTATGCCGGTGCCGCCGCCGAGCGCGACGGCGGCATCGTTTTACGCGGGGCACAGATGCTCGGGACCGCCTCGATCATGTCGGACTATGTGTTTGTTACGGTAATCTTGCCGCTCAAACCGGGCGACGAAGACTACGCGATCTCGTGCGTCGTGCCCAACGGCGCGCCGGGCCTGAAGCTCTACCCGCGCCGGCCCTATGCCCTCGGCACCATCAGCGTCTTCGATTATCCGCTGTCGAGCCGCCTTGACGAGAGCGATTCACTGGTGGTGTTCGACGACGTCTTCGTGCCTTGGGAAGACGTCTTTATATACAAAAATATCGAGCTGACCGCGGCTCAGTTCAGCACGACCGCGGCCCACGTGCTGGGTAATACCCAGTCCCACATTCGCTCCTGGACCAAGCTCCAGTTTATCGCCGCTCTCGTGAAGCGCTGCATGGACGCAAGCGGCCGCTCGGCCTCAAGCGAGATGGTCTCGCAGTTGGGCGACCTGGCCACCCGGGTGTCGATCGTCGAGGGCATGATTCTCGGCGCCGAAGCGGCGGCGGAACCGGATCAGTTCGGCGTAATGCGGCCAAAAGATTCGCTCCTCTATGCCAGCCAAATTTACCAACAGGCGATGTATCCGGCGCTCCTCAACCAAGTCCGCGGCCTCATGGGCGGCAGCTTGATCCAGTTGCCGGCGACAGTGGGCGAGTTCGTCGCGCCGCAATCAGCGGCGGATATCGAGCGCTATGTGCGCTGGCCTCACGCTACCGGAGAGCTGCGTGTGAAGTTATTAAAACTTTTATGGGATGCGGTCGGCTCCGAGTTCGCCTCGCGCCATCTGCAATACGAAATGTTCTACGCAGGTGAACCGTCCGCGATCCAGGGGCGCGAGTTTCGCAACTTCAACTGGTCGGCGGCGGAGGAGTTGGTCGATAATTGTTTGGCGGGTTATGACAAGGACAGCCGCTAACGCGGTAGCGATTCGAGTGCCCGGACTAACAACTCTGAAAAATCAACTATCGATTCTGGCGATTCCTTTAAAGGAGGGAGACCTTTCGGAGGAGTTTAGAAAACGCTTTACGGCGAGGACGCGAGGACCTTCGCTCATAGGGAAAAAGCTCCCGCGGACGACCGGATCCCGCGCTGGCGGCTATTCAAAGCGGAACGAGGCGTCGGTGCCGCTCACTGCGCCTTTAATCGATGGATTATTCAACGTTCCTTTGAAGCGGAG
>DASSGE010000251.1:0-4298 GCA_035693605.1 Binatia bacterium | reverse complement strand
AACGCCGAGATCATGAATAGACCCAGACATGCAGCTTCGATCAGGTATTCGGGCCAGTGGCGTTTAAGTGCTTCGGCCATGATTTCTTGGATGATCGAGGCGCAAGGAAAGGTGCGGATTTCATGCTTTGGCTCGTGCTCGCGTGGAATCATGAACCGAACACGGTCGCTAACCTCCGTTAGTTCAATTGGATCACGTTTTTGATACCGGTGGGTTTGCCGAGCAAAAGTTCACGATGGTCGGTCATTTGGAAGCGGCCCGTGATCAACGACTGGACCGCTTCGGGCCAGGCGTTGCTAAAGGTCTGCAGATCGTGAATCGCGGCTTCGAAAGTATCGCGTCCGGCATTCACGGTGCCGAAGAGCACCTGGTTCTTAAGCACGAGATTGCGCATTATCAGATCGGTGTCGACTTGCACCGGACCTTTGCGGCCCGGGACGCCGGTGAAAATAAAAATCCCGTTGGTGCCGAGAAATTGCATCATGTCGAAGGCTAAGCGCGATGCTCCGGTGGCTTCGTAAACCAGACCGATATTGCCAATCTCGGCTGCCAGCTGTTCGAGAGAGTGGGTCTGTGTCGAGCGGTACTGGGCTCCGATCATTTCCAAGACTGCGGATTTTGCGTTGGGCGCCGCTTCGCGGGCGTAAACGTAAGTAGCGAAGCCGGCGTTCACCAGCGCCATGGCACCCAAAAGCCCTACGGGACCGGCCCCCAGCACCACGGCCTTGTGACAATGCGCTTGAGCCTTGCCAGGAATGATCGGACAGGCCCAGGGAAGCCGTTGCTGAATGTTCCACACCTGCGCCAAACCTTTTTCCGCGATGGTCAGTGGCTCCACCAAGACTGCAATTTCACTCACCTCTTGGGGCACAAGGTTCATGAATTTCTCATCGTCTACGACGAACTGCGCCATGAAACCATGCTGTTCTTTGATGCCGCGTTCGGTGAAATCGCCGGTGAAGCAAAAGTCCTGGCGACTTGAGCGGCAGGCCATGCAGTAATCATGCGGGCAGGGACGACGAACCATTGGAACAACCAGATCGCCGACTTTTAATCTGGCGACCTTGGGACCGATCTCGACAATCTCGCCGAGTGATTCATGACCGATCACTAAATCCGTCATGCCGGACGGTGGCGTGCCATAGTCGAACGAACAAATCTCGCGGTCGGTGCCGCAGACGCCGGCTTCGATCATGCGCAGCTTGACGTCGGTGGGCGACGAAAGTTTCGGTTCTGCCATGTTGATAAGCGAAACAGCTTTGCTCGACGGGGTAACGGCGACGGCGCGCATGGGTTTCTCCTATTCTAGATAGCGCTGAAGTGGTTGAATGCACTTTAGTCAAAGTTTGCGGCAAAATCGCCGGCGGTGATTGTTTCTTTGATGGCGCCGGCGGCAGAAAAGGTGCGGCGTAACTGCCGCGCCTAGTTGATTATAAACTACCGAAGCGCGCTAAGATCGACGAGTGTTGCGGGAAGCCTTCATATTCTTCGCGTCTTCTTGAAAAATATACCGGCAGGTACGATCCGGACGACGAATCGGCACGAAGGTCATAACCGCGAAAGCTGTCACCCGTCTTCGGTTTCGTTTGTAGGTGCTTAAATCAGACCTGGATTAAGGCTCCGCCGGAATGACGCAAGGAAGAATTAGCCTTGCAGTCGACAAATTTAAAATCCCGCGGCTTTAAACCGATAGTGATTCGGTTGCGCGCGCAGGAAGCTTCGAGCCAGTTCAAGGGTCCTTTTGTAGGTCGCCAAAAATGCGCTGCAGTCCCGACAGAGTTTTACGTGGGCTTCGAAGGCCGCGCGCTCGGAGTTGCCGAGATTATCGTTCAGATATTCGCCGATCAGTCGGACTTCATCTCGACAGGTTGAAATTGGGCGGTTCACGCTGGGTTTTTTCCTGACTCGCTTGGAAATCATATGTGTACCCCGCGCGGCAGTCGCGCATTTTTTGCCGGCGAGCCGCGACGACTCTACCGCTGCGACGTTGATTTACCCTCAGGATGGGCCTAGGCCCATACGCTGCCACGCGGACCGAGATCTCCGCGCCGCGATGAAGGCTTCGTTTTGTTGGCGGCGATACGAACCGGCGCGAGTGACTGACCGAAACGGCCACGGTATGAGGCAAAGATGTTGGCCAGACTCTCAACGATCAGGGCATCGTCCTTGGTCTGGCTGGTGAGTGCCTGTAAAATTTCCATTAAGTTGGTTCGGATTGTCCTGGCTTTGGCTTGGACATAACTCTTTCGGCTGGTTTTCACGCGGATATCTCCATTTGACTGTTTCAGAGAATTAGACGCCGTTTGCAGAAAACAGTTGCATGCTCGCGAAGTTTTTCACTCACAGCTGAGTTCTCGAACTTTCAGGCCGGAGTACCTGTTTGCGTTAGTTGATGTCGGCGCAGGTAGTCCCGGCGCGCCTGGAACCAAGTTGCGCTCGGCCACTGCCACGGAACGTGCGGCAGGTTCTGCTCGTCGTAATAGCCATAGTTGACCGGGCTTTGAGCGAAAATCGATTCCCAGATTTTCATGGTTATTTCTCCTATCTATTCGTTTATATGTTTACTGTCAGCGCATGGGCCGCCGGCGTTCGTCAGTTAGATGACAGTGGAGAGATGTTGGTTTCGGACGCGTTCTCTCGACAATCACGGTGATCGCTCGCGGTGCCGTAGTGCGCCGTCTGTCATTTCGGCGGAGCGAGAAATTTCCGCGATTTGCTGTGTCGAAAAGAAACGAAGCCACAGCCAAATGCTGATTACGCGGCGAGCTGGTGAATTAGGTATAAAACGATGGCGCTGATGCGGCGCAGCTTTTTGCGCAGAAAGCCGAGAATGTTGTCACGCACCTGGGGTGGAATTTCTTCGGCACGTAGCGTCGCCATGCTTTGCACGGTTTTCTTGTAGCTGTTGACGAAATTAACGCAGTCCGGACAGATGCTCAGATGCTTGGCAAATTCTTGTTTGACCGTTGGGCGCAGTTTGTCGGATAGATAATCCGCCATCAGATCGGCAATCTGTTTGCAGGTTTTGTCCGACAACGGGCGGCGCGTTGATTTTGATTTGGCCATGACGTGTCTTTTCTTTATGCTGCGGAATAGCCGAGTTGCACCGCGAGTTTGCCGCGCAAAAATAGCCGCGCGCGATGCAGCCGGGTTTTGACCGCCGAGACCGTCAGGCCGGTGGCGGCGGCGATTTCTCGGTCGGGCAGGCCTTCCAGATCGCTCAGAACGATGACAGTTTTATCCAGCGGCTTCAATTGCTCGATCGCCTTGCCGATCAGCGCTCGAATTTCGTTCTTGGCGTAGTATTCGTCTAGCGTATTCGACCAATCAACCACCGGCCGCACTTGATGATGGCCATCGTCTTGGAATTTGGGCAGGAATTCTTCGTAGGCCACCTCCCTAGATTTCTTGCTCCGGCGGATCCGGCCCAATGCCGCGTTTACAGTAAGCCGGTAAAGCCAGGTGGAGAACTGCGAATGGCCCTGGAACATTTGAGCTTTGCGAAAGGCGGTGAGAAACACATCCTGGATGACTTCTTCGGCGTCAGGCGTGTCGCCGCCAAGAATGCGCAACGCTACATTATACAGCTTGGCTGAATAGAGATTGAAAATTGTCTCAAGCGCTTCCTGATCGCCAGCTTTGAGTCGCTCGATCAAGCCGATATCCGCTTCGGCGCCTTTTCTGTGGCGCCGCGCAGTGCTGGGGCACGCTCTTGCGGGCCGCGACAACGGCTGGGTCGGCGGCTCAGCTGCGAACTTGGCCGGGTTGGCAAAGTTACATTCAATGGACATAAAAATCTCCTGACTTACACTGCAGTCTTGTCAAAATTTCTCGGATGATTTGTTCGTTCCGCTTTTGCGATCGTTTCTAACAGGGTTGCGATGAACGGCGAGCAGTTGATGATGCGCAGTCGTTCGTTGGTCAAGTTGATCAGGCTAACTGCGACCCGATCGTTCATGTATTCGACTCCAGCCAGATCCAAGATGACGGTTCGTCCGATGCTGTCGCGATGCGCTCTGTAGGCCTCAGTCAATTCGCTAAAGGCATCGCTTGACAGCGTGCCATCGAGGCGCAATCTGACGGTATTTTGAGATTCAACGGTTTCGGTGATTTTGAGCATTGAGCAACTCCAAATCGTTCTGGTAGTGCGTACAGCAGAGACTATGCCATTGAGCTAACTCTCGAGTATTACACATGTTTCTAGCGAATAACGGATAGCGTAGGGTTATCTCGTCGCGATATTTCGCAAGGCTTGCGAAATATCGCAATCGGCGATAACTAAAACTCTGCTGCATCGG
>DASSGE010000250.1:0-2619 GCA_035693605.1 Binatia bacterium | reverse complement strand
TCTGTTAGGGATCGTCATCGGTTTCTGCGGCGCCGTCCTGTTGATCGGCTGGTCAGCCAACGGCGCGGCCCCAAACTCTTTCGCCGGCGCAATCGTCGTGGTTTTAGGCTCAATTTTCTGGGCCGGCGGTTCAATATACGGCAAGACTGCCAAGTTGCCGTCGTCGCCGCTACTGATCACCGGCATGGAAATGCTCAGCGGCGGCGGTGCCTTGCTTGTCATTGCCGTAGCTGTCGGCGAAACGAGCCAATTCGACTTCGGGCAAATCTCCACACGCTCCGCCCTGGGTTGGGTCTATCTGACTGTGATCGGTCCCATTGCCTTCGTCGCCTATGCCTGGCTGCTGCGCAATGCGCCGATCCCACTTGTTTCGACCTACTCCTATGTCAATCCGCTGGTCGCCATCTTGCTCGGTTATTTTCTCGGCAAAGAAATTTTGGCGCTTCGAGTTCTGCTTGCCGCCGGCTTAATCATCGGCTCGGTGGTCCTGGTTAGCGCGCGCAAGACGCGCTGATTAATTCCAAATCCCAGATTACAGATTCCAAATTTTTTGATATGAGAGATCCGCAGTTTAACGGGTTCAGCGGGTCATCGGCAGTGCACTATCAGCGATTTGAAGATTTGCCGGTATGGCACGAAAGCGCGGATCTTGCGCGGTTGATGTTCGAATTTACGAGCCACGGTCTTTTTCGTCAACATTTAGGTCTCCGCGATCAGTTGGAACGCGCCGCCCTTTCGATCTCCAACAATATTGCCGAAGGATTCGAGCGTGGCAGCAACAACGAGTTACTCGCGTTCCTCTATATCGCGCGCGGTTCGGCGGGAGAGGTCCGGTCGATGTGCCGGGTTTTGGAATCTTGGCAGTCATTTACTGATCACAAAGTTCACATCGAAGAGCTCAGAAAACGTGCCGAACTAATTTCTAGACAGCTGCACGGCTGGATTGAACAGATCAAACGTTCTGGATTAAGAGGCCAAAGACACCTCAATGTCGTTAAATCACCTAAACCCAGCCAACCTGGAGAATCGGGTGGCAAACCTAATAAGAACCGCTGATCCGAGGCATTTTCAATTTGAAATCTGGAATTTGTAATTTGGAATAGGAGGCTCTATGGCGATAAAACTTTATCACGACGTACCGTCCACCAATTGCGACCGCGTCAAAATTGTGATGGCCGAGAAAGGCCTTTCTTGGGAAGGAATTTGGGTGAAGCTTGGCAAGATGGAGCAGAAAAGCCCTGAGCACCTCAAGCGTAATCCCTACGGCAAAATTCCGGTGATCGACGATGACGGCAAATTGCTGTTCGAGTCCTGCATCATCAACGAATATCTCGATGAAAAATATCCCAACCCGCCGCTGCAACCCAAAGACCCGTATTTGCGCGCTCGCGGCCGTATTCTGGTCGACTACTTTCTGAATTATTTGCACGAGCCGTATTGGGCTCTGCGCGGTGAGATGATCAAGAAGAATGAAGCCGAACGCGATCAGAAGCTCATCGCTGAAACCAGAAAAGAAGTTATCGTCCGGCTGCAGTATCTCGAAGACGCGCTCGGGGATAAGCCTTTCTTCCTGGGTGACTACGGTTTAACCGACATCGCCATGCTGCCGCGCTTTCCGCGCCTAGAGCAATATGGTGTACTGCCGAGTCCATCGCTGCCTAAGCTATCAGCGTGGTTCGAGCGTATGAAACAACGGCCGGCGGTGCAGACGGTCCTGTAGAATCGTAAAGTTTCGGAAACGGAGAATTCATATGAAGACTGCGTTGATCGGCGTAATCTTATTAGCGACCATGATGCCACAAATGGTCTTCGCCGATGATTTCTACAAAGGCAAAACCGTCCGCGTCATCGTCGGCGGCACGGCTGGCGGGGGCTTCGACGTCTACACGCGGGCAATGACCCGGCATATGGGCAAACATATTCCCGGTCATCCCACTTTTGTCGTCGAGAACATGACCGGAGCGGCGACCCGGATTGCCGCCAAGTACATACATAGCGCGGCCAAGCCGGATGGGTTGACCCTTGGAATCTTCAACGGCTATTTGATTCTCAGCCAAGTGCTCGACCCTAAGGGTTTCGATTTTAACATTCGACAGTTTGAATGGCTTGGCGTGCCCATCCAGGACAACGTTGCCTGTGTCCTGCGCAAGGAAGCAGGCATCACCAGTATCGATCAATGGATGGCCGCCAAGACACCGATCAAGATGGGCGGGCTCGGACCGGGCAACAGCACCAGTGACGCGGTGCGGATCGTCAAAGCGACATTGAATCTACCGATACAACTGGTCGAAGGCTATAAAGGCACTGCCGACATTCGCTTGGCCGCCGATGCCGGCGAACTGCAAGGCGCCTGTTGGGCATGGGAGTCGATCCGTGCCACTTGGACCAAAGCTTTGCAGACCGGCGATGCGATTCCGCTGCTGCAGGTGACGTCAAAGCGGCAACCCGATTTACCCAACGTGCCGCTCGCCCTCGAAGTGGCAAAAACCGACGAAGCCAAGCAAATCATCCGCGCTGGCGGCATCGCACCGAGCGCTGTGACCCGCGTCTACGTAACCACACCCAAGACACCGAAAGATCGCGTCGACACCTTGCGCAAAGCCTTCGCCAACACGCTCA